>CAJVYT010000049.1 GCA_913009765.1 uncultured candidate division Zixibacteria bacterium | reverse complement strand
TTAACTCTCGATGTTTGTTACTCATATGATATTTTTTTTTTTTTTCTTTGTGTTTTTTTTTTTTTTTTAATGATACGGCGACCACCGAGATCTACACTCTTTCCCTACACGACGCTCTTCCGATCTAGATACATGCCGTTACAACCAAAGATTGGGTTATCATGGAAATTTGCGGGGGACAGACTCATTCTATTATGAAAAACGGTATAGACCAGATTATCCCAAAATCAATTGAACTTGTACATGGTCCGGGCTGTCCTGTCTGTGTGACTCCTCTTGAAAAAATAGACAAAGCCTTAGCAATTGCATCGCGTGATGATGTTATTTTTACATCGTTTGGAGATATGCTTCGAGTGCCGGGTTCAAAAAAAGATTTGTTTATGGTAAAATCAGAGGGGGGAGATGTACGTATAGTTTATTCACCTCTTGATGCTTTAAAAATAGCCAAAGAAAATCCTCATAAAAAAGTTGTGTTCTTTGCAGTAGGCTTTGAAACAACCGCCCCGCTTACGGCAATGGCTGTTTGGCAGGCAAAACAACAACAGATTAATAACTTTTCGCTCTTAGTTTCTCATGTTCTTGTACCATCTGCCATGATTGCTTTGCTTAGTTCTCCGAAGAATAGAGTAAATGGTTACTTGGCTGCAGGTCATGTGTGTGCAGTGATGGGACTGGATGAATACCATCCTCTTGCTGAGAAATATAAACTTCCAATTGTAGCCACCGGATTTGAGCCGGTTGATATTCTTGAGGGAATTCTTATGGTTGTCAAACAGCTTGAAGATGGACGTTATGAAGTTGAAAATCAATATGCACGGATAGTAAAAAGAGAGGGTAATATTCCTGCTATGGAAATTATCAACAAAGTTTTTCAAATTTCTGATCAAAAGTGGCGGGGGATTGGTGAAATTCCAAATAGCGGTCTGACACTTCGTGATGAAATGAGTTCTTATGATGCAGAGAAAATTATTGACATTAAAAATGTTATTGTTGATGAACCAAAAGAGTGTATCTCGGGGATCATTTTACAAGGTCTAAAAAAACCGTACCAATGTCCCGAATTTAGTAAAAAGTGTACACCCAAAACTCCGCTCGGTGCAACTATGGTTTCATCTGAGGGGGCATGTGCTGCCTACTATGCATATCATACACAGGAGAATATGTAGATGAAAAAACAAATTACTCCCGATGAATTTATCTGTCCGCTTCCTATCACAGAACATGACACTATTCAGCTTGCCCACGGTTCTGGAGGGCAGATGTCAAATGACTTGATTTCTAAACTTTTTGTCTGGGCATTTGCAAACGATGAATTAAACCGACAGGATGACAATGCAATTTTACATATTAACGCTCAAAAACTTTCATTTTCTACGGACTCGTATGTCGTAGACCCTATCTTTTTCCCGGGGGGGAATATTGGCGAACTTGCTGTAAATGGAACTATCAATGATGTTGCTATGGCAGGTGCAACACCGCTTTATTTGAGCTGTGGTTTTATAATTGAAGAAGGATTCCCTTTAATAGATTTAAAACAAATTGTTATCTCTATGAAAAAAGCATCAGCATCGGCAGGTGTTAAAATTGTAACCGGTGATACTAAAGTTGTCAATAAAGGCAAAGGTGATAAGATTTTTATAAATACCTCAGGTATTGGAATAATTGAACATAACTTTACAATCGGTTCCGACTGTCTGCAGGATGATGATATAATTATTTCAAGCGGTACTATAGCTGACCATGGTATCTGTATATTATCGCAACGAGAAGGGTTATCGTTTCAATCACCTATTAAATCCGACACAGCTGCTCTTAATGAATTAGTGCAGGTTGCATTACAAGCAGGAGGTGCCTCAATACATGCTTTTCGTGACCCGACTCGTGGGGGAGTAGCAGCTACTTTAAACGAATTTGCAAAATCTTCAAATGTCGGAATACGAATCAAAGAGGAGTTTTTACCAATACAAAAATCCGTGCAAGGTGCCTGCGAAATACTTGGACTGGATCCTTTATATATTGCCAATGAGGGAAAGATGATTGTTGTGGTCAAACGAGACAAAGCAAATGAAGTTTTACAGGCAATGCGTTCACATCCTCTCGGAAAAGATGCTGTTATAATCGGTGATGTTGTTACTGAAAAATCCGGTCTTGTACAGCTTTTAACAACTTTTGGAACAAGTAGAATTATTGACATGCCGATAGGGGAACAATTACCTCGTATTTGTTAAATCGTTTTGAGCAAATTTATCAGGATTTTTAATCAAACAATATATATATTGACAAAAATAAATAGTAGAAAAACAATTCCAATTATTATTCCGAGTATTAACTGAAACCATAAAGGAGCTTCAAGTCACACAGCACCTAAAGAACCTCCAATACTTATTGACATGAGCCAATTAAGTGGTTTGAGAATAGTAGATTTTGAACCGTTAGCATCTGATATTTCGAGAAGTTCCTAAATATAATTGATTCCCGTTACATATATCTCTCAAGTAGTTTTAATAAAAACTCAACACCTCAAAATTAAATAACGATGTTTTGACTTAAATGTCTATGAGAAACCGGATTCCCAATCAGAGATTGTGTAATAGTTTAGGCGTTCGCTATGTTATGTTGGTTCTTGAAGCCGCAAAGCAGGTTTTAGAACCGACATTACCTATTGTGACATAGCTTTCAAGCTAGAAATGACATTTCAGAAATATTTAATCAACAATAAGATACTTGCCAATTTCGTACAATTTTCTTACTTTTCTTTCTTATATTTATGACGATAAGTAATTAAACGGAACACCCCTTCGACAAGCTCAGGGTGATAATTATAAAAGAACTGGTTCCTAGCCTTCGGGCTTGTTGAAAAAGTCCAATCAGTCTTTCAAGACCCTTCGACTCCGCTCAGGGTGACTTGAAAGACAACAACTTACAATTTGTCATACTGAGCGAAGTCGAAGTATGTTCCGAATTTAGAGGTTTATCAACAAGCCCCTTCGCTGGGATGACATTTTGAAACTGGGGTGAATAGTGAAATACCCTTTTTTGCAAGGGAACAATAAAAATGAGATTGCCATTCGCCTAGGCGAACTCGCAATGACTGTAAAGAGAATGACTTATGAAATATGATTTTAAAGAAATAGAAACAAAGTGGCAAAAAAAGTGGGATGAAACCTCTCTCTATCAAGCACCCGACAATGCCGACCCTAATAATAAATTTTATATGCTGGTCATGTTTGCCTATCCATCGGGTGATATCCATATGGGGCATTTTAGAAACTATATTATCGGTGATGCAATCGCACGTCAGCAAATGATGCTGGGCAAAGATGTGCTTCATCCGTTTGGCTGGGACGCATTTGGACTGCCGGCAGAGCGTGCCGCTATTCAAAGAGATATTCATCCGGCTGATTGGACTACAAAAAATATAGGTATTTCCCGTTCTACTCTTCAAAAAGTGGGAATCTCTTTTGACTGGTCACGTGAGATTGCCTCATGTTTTCCAGATTACTACAAATGGACCCAGTGGATGTTTATTCAGCTTTACAAAAAAGGATTAGCGTATCGTAAACGGGGTTTTGTGAATTGGTGTCCTGAAGATAAAACAGTGCTTGCCAATGAACAGGTTAAAGACGGTAAATGCGAACGGTGCGGGACAGAAGTTGTCAAAAAAGATCAAAACCAGTGGTATTTTAAGATTACCGATTATGCCGACCGTTTAGTTGATGATTTAGACACGCTTCCCGATTGGCCTGACAATGTAAAGACAATGCAGCGTGAATGGATAGGTCGTTCGTATGGAGCTGAGATAAATTTCAGTTTAGAAAATAGCGATCTGAAAATTCCGATTTATACGACCCGTCCCGATACGATTTTTGGGGTTACATTTATGGCGATTGCTCCCGAAGCTGAGATTTTAGATTCTCTAAACTTAGAGGGTGAGTATAAAGCCAAAGTTGAAGATTATAAGAAAAAGGCTATGACTCGTTCTGATATCGAGCGGTCTGCTGTGACCGATGATAAAGATGGTGTCTTTACAGGGAAATATGCGATCAACCCATATAATGGTGAAAAAGTTGAACTGTGGGTGGCTGATTATGTCTTGGCAGGTTATGGCACCGGGGTTGTGATGGCTGTTCCGGCACATGACAGCAGAGACTTTGCCTTTGCGAAAAAATATAACATACCAATTAAAGTAGTAATTCATCCTGACAAAGATACTCCCTTAGATGTCAATAAGATGACAGAAGCTTATACTGACTATGGGGTGATGGTGAACTCTGGTCAGTTTGATGGATTGATAGGTAAAATTGCTATAATACAAGTTACTGATTTTGCTGAACAAGAAGAATTTGGCTGTCATAAAGTTAATTTTAAGCTCAAGGACTGGTCTATTTCACGTCAGCGTTATTGGGGATGTCCTATTCCGATAGTACATTGCAAAAAATGCGGAACTGTGCCTGTTGCTGAAGAAAATCTGCCTGTTGAACTTCCTAAAGTAAAAGATTTTAAACCAAAAGGAAGATCGCCGCTTGCCGATGTACCTGAATATATGAACGTAAAATGTCCAAATTGCGGGGGAGAGGCAGTACGTGATTCGGATACTATGGATACCTTTGTCTGTTCATCGTGGTATTTTTTGAGGTATATTGACCCAAAAAATGATTCAGTTCCATTTGATAAAGAAAAAGTCGCTCAATATATGCCGATAGATTTGTATGTGGGCGGTATAACTCATGCGACCGGTCATTTGATATATTTTAGGTTTTTCCAAAAATTCTTGAAAGACTTAGGCTGGGTCAAAGATGATGAACCTGCCAAACGTCTGTTTAATCATGGCATGGTTTGTGATTCAAATGGTGAGGTTATGTCAAAATCTAAAGGCAATGTTGTCTCCCCGATTGGTTTGATGGAAGAACGCGGAGTGGATGTTTCGAGGTTGGCGATGTTCTTTACAGCACCATCGGATAAAGAAGTTCTCTGGTCGTCCGATTCTGTGACAGGTGTCGAAAAGTTTGCGATTAACAAGCTGTTTCCTTTGAATGAGAAATTACGGAATTCAAATCCTGACTTAAAGTATTACTTTAAGCGTGAAGAATTGAGTGAATTTGAGTATTCATTGTATATTAAGCTGAATCAAGTTATAAAGCAGGTTTCGGATTCTTTCGATAAACTGCAGTTTAATACCGCTATTTCAGCTCTTATGGAGCTTGTGCGTGATTATGATTCTGATAAAATCAAAAATGACAGTTTTAACGATTATCTGATATTAAAGACTTTTCAGTTGTCAGCACCGTTAGTGCCGCATCTTGCTGAAGAAATTTGGGCATTTGCAGGTTTTGAAGGCTCAATATTTAAGTCTAATTGGCCGATTTGTGATGAGTCGGCAATTATAAAAGACAGTATCGTCATTGGGGTACAGATAAACGGAAAACTTCGTGATGAGATAGAAATTCCGATTGACTGTGACCAAAAAAGAGCCGAAGAAGTAGCATTTATGTCTGATAAAGTAAAAAAATATACCGATGGTAAAGAGATTCTGAAAATAATCTTTGTTAAAGGTCGGATATTTAATATTGTTGTGAAAGGTTAAAAGTATTAATAAAAGTTAACATAATGTGCATCTCACTAAACACAGGAAAATTTAAAGCTGAAAAAGTTAACATAATATATATTACGGGACGATATAGATAAGTGAAGCTGTCAGTAGTCATACCGGTATTTAATGAAGTCTCCACTCTTGAGGAGATTGTATCGGCAGTTCGAGATTCTCAGGTTGAAAATATAGAAATTATTATCGTTGATGATTTCTCAACTGACGGTACTCGTGATTTATATAACACAAAGCTGAAAGACTCTGTCGATAGAATTATTTTGCAGGAACGTAACTACGGCAAAGGTGCTGCCCTACGGAAAGGTTTTGCAGCTGCTACCGGTGATGTTGTAATTGTACAGGATGCTGATTTAGAATATGACCCAAATGAATACCAAAAAATTATTAAGCCGATAGTTGAAAATAAAGCCGATGTTGTGTATGGCTCGCGTTTTATGGGAGGTGGTCCCCACCGTGTTGTTTACTATTGGCATTATGTCGGGAATCAGATGTTAACGCTATTGTCAAATATGTTCACCAATATCAATCTTACCGATATGGAAACCTGTTACAAAGCGTTTCGTCGCGAAATAATTCAATCTGTTACTATCGAAGAAGACAGATTTGGGTTTGAGCCTGAAATAACAGCAAAACTGGCAAAAATGAAAGTACGGATATTTGAAATCGGTATATCATATTACGGCAGGACGTATGATGAAGGCAAAAAAATTGGCTGGAAAGATGGTCTTCGTGCTGTATGGTGTATATTGAAATACAACCTATTCAGGTAAACAGATAAAGCAATACTTTAAGCCCAGCCTCGTCGTTTGAGGTCTCTGATTTGACTTTCATAGACCCGTCTATTTGTCATCGCCTCAAGGTACCATTCTATACTTTTCTTAATTCCATCTTCTATTGATACTTTTGGAATATAGCCTAACAAATTTTGTGCTTTTGTAAGATTTGCAATAAAAGTTGAAATCTCCCCTGTACGTTTATCACCGATTACTAATTTACTATCCGATTGTAACTCTCTTATGATAATCTTTGCAACGTTTATGATTGTGGTACCTTTTCCGGAGGTAATGTTAATCGTTTCGGGAGTTACTTTGTCAAATCTCTTAATTATTCGTATCAAGCCGTCTATGGCATCGTCGGTGTATGTAAAATCTAATTTTTTTTCAGCACCAAAAATATTAATAGGTCTGTTTCGTTTGGCATAATAAATAAAAAGCGGCACCGCCCGTTCGGACACATCAAACCTGCCGTATACATTAGAAAGTCTGACTATTATAGGTTTTATGCCATAACATTCATTATATGCGTGGATTAATGCTTCAGAGGCAAATTTAGATGCTGTGTAAGGTGACTTGATTTTAGTAATGTGAGTGGAATCTTCTTTTCTTTTGATATTTGTCTTTGAATCGCCATATACTTCACGAGATGATGAAAAGACAAACCGTTTAATATTATGTAAACGTGCATATTCTAATATATTGTGAGTCATGATGTAATTATCTAATGCTTTTTGCGGGTCAACGACTAAGTCATGAACCCGTGCGTTTGAAGCAAGATGTATTATAATATCAGGTTTTTTACTCTTTTTAAGAGAGTTAAGAGGTTTTCTTAAATCGTGGATGACAGTTTTTCTATCAATTTTCTTATCCCACATAGACGGTTTGATATCTAATGGAATTACGTTATAACCTTGAGAAATTAGTTCTAAAACTAATGCTGTTCCGACAGTTCCCGATGAACCGGTAACCATAACTGTCTGAATCATAGATGACACCTTTCTGTTTATTTCAGATAGGTTAATATAAAATAAAGATGAAAAAATCCTAAAGGAAATTTAGGTTTTAGATTTTTTCAGTTGTTTGAAACCCCAGTCAATAAGTTTTCTCGCTTCTTTGAAGCGTAATTTGTCCCCCGGCACACCTAAAACAACTAAAGTCAGCTTCTCCCCTTTTTTGTTTTTTACAAGAGTAGTAAGACAGTAATCAGCAGCTTGTGTATAGCCGGTTTTCCCTGCTAAGACTTTATATTTAGAATGAACAATCAGATTAGTGTTTACCATTTGGAGTTTTTTATTGTTTTTATTTCGAACTTTAACGAAATAGTTTTTCTTTTGTGTAATTTTTTTTATTAACGGATACTCATAACTGTATTGGAGAATTTTAGCAATTTCAACCGCAGTTGAAACATTTCTTTTATCTAAGCCGGAAGGTTCATAAAAAACAGTATGTTGCAACCCGAGTTTTTTCATTTTTTTGTTCATTTCAGAGGCAAATGCTTTAATAGAACCGGATGTTGCCCGTGCTAATGCACGTGCTGCTCTGTTATCTGAACTTAATAAAGCAGCATGGAGTAAATCCCGTATTGTGAGTTTATATCCTCTTTTCAGTCTTGATTTGGATGAGTTGCGGGCATCTTGTTTTGAAATAGTTACAACAGAGTCTAAATTTACATTGTGGTCAAGTAAAACCATTGCCGTCACAAGTTTTGAGAGTGATGCTATTGATCTTTTTTTATCACAATTTTTACTGTATAAAACATTACCGTTTGAGTAATCTATAAGTAAAGCGGCTTTGAGATTTAAGTAAGGACCTTTTTTTGCTGAAGTAAAATCAAAACGAAACTGCTTATTAAATATTTCATTAGAGCTATTATCCCGAGCTTCTAAAAAATAGATAGTATTTGCCGAAAAAAATACGAGCCCGGCAAGCAGTAAAAGAACTTTTGGTAATGTAGTTATTTTAATCATTTTTTAATATTTGACCCATTTAATTATTTCCGGTAAAGTAACCCGTTTACCGTGCATTAAAATTCCAACTCTAAATATTTTAGCGGTAAGCCAGATTACACCAACTACCGAACAAGCCAAAACAATAACAGCTAATGTTGCTTCATAAAATGCCGGCTGGAAGAAACTGTTACTCATCAGTGATGGGATAATAATGTTCAACCGAAGTACCATCATTGTAGGAGTAAACAGAGGAATAAAAGATAATATACGGGCAACTAATGAATTTGGATCCTGAATTATATACATTCCTATAACAATAGGTAGAATCAAGCACATCACTATAGGGAACAAGAAATTCTGAGCTTCTTTTTCATTACTTACTACCGCTCCAAGAAGTGCAAAGAGAGTTGAATATAATAAAAATCCAAGTATGAAAAATATAACAAAATAAATAAGCAAATAAGGATTGAAAATTATGTCCTGTATTGTTTGATTGCCACTCATGCCAGAACCAAATGTCGCAAATGTTAATCCTGCAATTATCCAGATTAAAACCTGTGTAAGTGTTGCCGCTCCTAACCCAAATATTTTACCCAGCATAAGTTGAAAAGGTGTTACTGAAGAGACCAGGACTTCCATGATGCGAGAGTTCTTTTCATCAATAACAGACCGCATGACCATTTGACCATTAATAAGAATCAGCATATAAATCATCATAACAAAAATAAAAGCAATGAAAAATTTCTTCTCAAGTGAAACTGTTGTCCCTTTGAGATCTTTTGTTACAAGGTCAATTCTCTGAGTCATATTTAAGACAGAATCAATTGGTATGTTTATCTCTGAAAGTTCTAATCGCTTTGAAGAAATAATTCTTGAAAGCTGCCATCGGAACCTGCTGTAGGTGACAATATTATCAGCAGATGAGACAATATAAATACCTGAATCAGTTGTTAAAGCCAAAGGAGTTACTACCAAGAGGTATTTTAAATCTTTTTCTATAATAAGATTTTTAAGAGAATCGTTTATTCTGTTAAATTGTTCTGTATTTGATGTATCAATTTCAAATACTTTATCTACGTTATAGTACGCTGTGGTTGAATCTTCGAGTTGATAATTAGCAATGCTTTCGACAAACTCATTACCTATATTCTCATTACTTTGGTCGATAACTGCCAAATGTTCAGTAGTAGATGATTTTTGTTTGGCAAGCATGGCAGGACCAAACATCATCAGTCCCAAAAATAATGGAGTAATAATTAAGCCGATAAGGAAAGATTTTTTCTTTACAACTTGCGTATACTCATGTTTGAACACTATAAAAAATTTATGCATGCTGTCCCCCCATTTTGCTAAAATCGCTTGGGTCGGCATTGGCAGTCTCTATAAATATCTCGTATAATGAAGGTTCTACTATTTCAAATCTTTTTACTAAAACTTTATCAACAACAGATTTTAAGATTTGATTTGTATCAGAATGTGTATCTATTTTAATTTCAATATAGTTATTAGTTTCTCTAAATGATTTCACGCCCGGTAATTCTTTTATGAATTGACCATCACCTTCAATGCTTATCTGAATTGAATTTTTACCAAATTTAGATTTGATTTCAGTGAGAGTACCATCTAAGACTTTCTGCCCTTGAGAAATCATACACAGATTATCACACAGTTTTTCAGCTTGTTCCATGACGTGTGTAGAAAAAAGAATTGTTTTCCCGTCTCTTTTTAAATCCATAATAATATCTTTTATAAGTTCTATATTAAGAGGGTCTAAACCAGAGAATATTTCATCTAAAATAATTATTTCCGGCTCATGGATAATAGTAGTAATAAATTGAAGTTTCTGCTGCATGCCTTTTGAGAGTTCTTCAACTTTTTTGTCTTTGTATTCTAATAAATCGACTCTTTTGAGCCAATAGTCTAATTTTTCTTTCACTTTTGATGACGGATAATCTTTTAAAGCAGCCATATAATTGACAACTTCAGTTAGTGTCATTTTTTTATATAAACCGCGTTCTTCAGGGAGATAGCCGACTCTGTCTCTGAAAGTTTCATCTACTTGTTTTCTTTCAAAAAGAATTTCACCTGAATCGGGAATCGTGATATTCATAACCATACGGATAGTAGTAGTTTTACCGGCACCATTTGGTCCGATAATACCGTAGATTACTCCTTTTGGAATTTCTAAAGAGAGCGAATCAACAGCAACTTTGTCTTCGTATTCTTTACGAATATTTTTGAGTTCTAACAGCATACATTTTATCTCATTCCATAAATTTATTAAGTTAGTTTATACTTTCATTTCTCAAATAAATCAACTAAAATAAAAATAAGAGTCGAAATATTTTTTTAAGAAAAGGTTCTTTGTGTTCAATAAATTTTCCCTGTTTGTCAAATATTCTAATTGCACTATCTATATAATCTTACATGATATACTGACTGTACGAAAATATATTCAAAGAGTTATTAAAATAATTACTTTTGGGGAGATTTTTTAAATTGCTGAAATCGAATATAGCCGCATTTTGGACAAATCCATTTGCGTTGTTTATGAAAAGAACGTTTTTCCTCAACCATAGAAGTTTTGCATTTTGGACAAGTCATACTATTAGTGTGTAATCTTGAGGAAGTCAGAGAGAAGGAATTCCATCCGACCGATAAATGTTGACATGCGGGACATGACTGTGTAGCCAAATGTTGTGCCGAAAAACAGCATGAGAAAATATGTACCGAGTTTGGCAAATACACCAAATTTGCCTTTATGTTCTCTACTGAAATAAAAATATGATAATGTAGCAAGAAGCCCGACTATGACAATAATACCTGAAATATTGAATCCTCCACTATCAGTAAATATTGGCATGACCGATGCGGAAAGTTGTTTGATTGTGCGATTATACAGCATAGTAGGAATTGCAATTCCTGCCCCTGAGCCAATCATCACTGCTATCGGAATACGAGAAAGTGCGACTGTTTTATTTGAAAAACGTCCGAGCATGAAAATACCTAATAATAATGGAATGATAAGCGACAATTCGGCATTAGAAAACAGAGGTTCAAAAAGCATATCCATCAAAGTGTTTGTCCAAGTTATAACAAGAACATAACCAATAGACACACCAATCAATAAAGATTCTGCCATTTTATACAAAGGGTTATCTTTATAGAGAAAAGTGAATATTGTCAGAGTGAGCAGTCCTGCAATGATTGTTGAAATATCCATTAGCTTGTTCCCCGTTTTTTTCGAGACCTAAAGTAGAAGATATTTCCAAGCACAATTAAAAAAATAACATATAAATGAGCAGCCGATTGAGCCAGCATTCCTCTTGAGCCTCCGCCTTTCATACCAAGCAGTTTTTCATATTCAGCGGCTCCACGCAAACCGCCAATCATGGCAGTCATCTGATGTGAAGCAAGATATGGGTCGTACGTTGTCACCATTGCTGCGGTGACTGCACCGAGTACCTTCACATTAAACTGTCCGCCGTATTCAATCCAATGAGTAGTCAGGGAACCGTCAGCGATAGAAATAACTGCTTTGATATCATCGTAATTTTGTATTTTTGACAGCATCGGTAAAGATTTATAATCATTACCAAGATAATCCTGCGGATACGTTTTTTCAATTGATTCCCCCATCGCGAGAATAGCGGCTATATATTGAGGACGAAATCCGAGATAGACAAAATCGTTACCATACGTTTTTTTGTATTCTTTGGCAACATTGTTTATTAAACGGTATCCGATAAGGGTTCCTTCGGGATAGAGCGAAACTCCAATCAGTTTTAAGTTTTTTTGAAAGGTATGCCGTAATACAGCCAAAGCTATCGGTCGAATTTCCGGAAGTGATGATGCTTCGTGGTCAAAAGAGATAATAAGCGTTGAGCCTTCAGGGATAGAATCAATATAAGCGTACATTTGCTTTGTATAAGGAGAAACATCAACATCAACAGGTATATCTAACACCATCGTTATACCAATTAAGAGAAAAAGTCCAAGGAAGACATAATGTCTCGGAAGCAGCTGCATTAGTTCTCTCCTCCCAGCCAAGTTCTTTCTATACCAAGAATAACTCGCAGTGATGTTGTCAGTGAACCAAGACCGATGCCGATAAGAATTGCTCGGCGGGCAGACATTGACGGATAGTTGCGAATCCAATCGGCAAACTCAGAAAGATGTTCAGCATAAGGAATCGGTAAATTGGAGCGTGAAAGCAAAATTATCAGAGCAGCTCCTAACAGTATGGAGGCTTGTGCTGACCTCGCTCTAAATCCTCTAAAAGATGCCGATGCGACAAAAAAAGCAAGCAGAGCAAACACTGTTGATGCCATCGGAGTCTGCACGTTTTCAAACATCCACATAAAAGGAGAGTCAGCTTTGATTCCCCATATTAAAGCCATAATCGGCATGGAAATCATACCCAAAAGTCCGACTATTAAAAACGGTCGGTCTATGCCTCGTGATATTTTTGTCATATTAACTTTTATATAGCTGACGACCCCAAGCAGTAATGTAAAAGCGAAAATAATTTGCCAGTAGTCCAAAATTGCTAAATTCATAGTGCGTGCAACAGTATGGTTAGAGAAATATTGTAAAAACATTACCACACCAAATGAGAAGCAGACAATTAGAGGTATTTGTCGGTTCATTATAATTTCCACCAGTATGATAAGGGATTACCGCTAAGTGCTTCCACAGACGCCCAGATGACAGCTGTCAAAATAAAAACGGCGATGATTATTTTCATAATGTCCTGTGCCTGAACCGATGCAAGAATAGATTTATTACCGCTTAAATAACCTGATGCGGCAAATAGTTCTTCACCAATTAAAGTATAATCACAGGCAACGATAAAAAATGATAATTGAATAGTAGAATCAGTACCTGCTATCTGAATAGCTTTGATGGAATTACCGGTCTCTGCTAAAATAAGTGACTCTGCCTCAAAAGTTCCCAAGAGAAAAATCGATGCAGGTTTTGTACGGCTGATAATACCGTCTACTGCGGCAGCATAGCCAAATTGTGATGATGAGACATACAAAATATTATCTTTTTTATATCTATCAGGGTATCCTGAACGGGAATAACTTTCTTTGACAACTTCTTGAGCAACTGACATTATAATCGGGTCATGAGTGGGAAAAACTAAATCACAGTCATATTGAGAAGTTTTTTCAGCAACAAAACTTAATATATTCATTGAGGCAATTGTTGTCGGACGTTGAATATCTCCCCCCCATCCCGGAGTATAGAGAATCGGGCGAGCCATTTCAGTCGCTCGCCCGATAGCATCCTCGACAGCCTTTAAGCCATTTATCTTACGAATTGTAAATTGTTTATCTTTTTTTTGAAAATAAGTCGTGTATAACACTATAAGTATAGCAATAAGAGAGATAACAAATGTTGCTATTCTGTCAATGTTAAATAATGATTGAGCTACAATGAGTAAATACATAGGTACAGCATACATGAGTTAGTCAGCAGGTTCAACAAAAAAAGATATATAAAATCGGTAAATTTTATATTTACAAAATGAGATAATCTTAATATTTTTATAAAAACTTAAAAATAGGAATTTAGTATGAAAAAAATATGTGCAGTAATAGCAATCTTAGTTTTACAAGCCCAACTTCTTTCGGCTAAAACGACAATCAGTTGGTGGCAGTTTTGGACTGACCCGTCAATAAAACCTGTCATTGAAGAAATGGTACAAAATTTTGAAAAACAGAATCCTGATATAAACTTAGAACTTACTGATTTGACATGGGCAAACGGTCATGAAAAAATAGTCATTGCCTTTGCCTCGGGAACCGGTCCTGATATTGTCGAACTTGGTTCTGATTGGATTGCTGAGTTTGCTGTGAATGGTCATTTGGCTGAATACAACGTTGATGATGCCGCTCGAAAAGAATATCAAGGTTGGGAAATGGCTACTTTTCAAAATAAAGTGTATGCCAAACCGTGGTTCTTGGGTACACGGGTTTTATTTGGCAACAGAGATTTACTTACCAAAGCAGGTTATGATGAAACTTTTGCTCCGGTAACATTTGACCAGTTTAGAGAAGCGGTGTATAAAGTTGATTCTCTCTCTAAAAAGATTTACGGGTTTGGTTCTAATGCCCCCGAAAAGCATCGTTTATATAAAAAATATCTTCCGTTCTTTTGGTCGTTTGGCGGTCAAATATTTTCCGATGATAAGCGTCTTTGCCTGCTCGCATCAGATTATGGAGTAAATTCTTTAAAATATTATAAAGAGCTTAACGATTCCTGTGGATATGTTGCCAATCAGCGAGGTATTGAAGATGCCTTTTTAGATGGCAAAGTTGGATTTGTCATTTCAGGCGACTGGCTATTAAAACGTATTGAAAATGAAAAATTAGATTTTAATTTGGTCTCAACGCTGATACCGGGGGAAAAATATCCGGGACGGTCATTTTTGGGTGGAGAGTTTTTAGCGATCAACAATAATTCAAAACATAAAGAAGCGGCACGAAAATTCATAGACTTTATTACTTCACCCGAAAATCAAATAAAGTTTTGCAAAGCAAACCGTTCTGCCAATCCATCAAGCAACACAGCCACAAAAGACGAATACTTTACATCAAATACTCATTTGCAAACATTTATCAAACAGTTACGATTAGCCAATCATCCTCCGGTCGATCCAAATTGGGTTGTGTATGAAGATATAATTGAAAAAGCTGTTGAAAATGCTGTGTTTGGTGATGTGCCACCGGCGACTGCTCTGCTTGATGCACGGAAGAAAATTGAAGCCGTTCGTTAAACGATGAAGCAGAAAAAAACAACAGCAATTATTCTTGCTCTCCCTTGGATAGTAACTCTCCTGTTGTTTTGGCTCTACCCTATTATATATTCGTTCATTGTAGGATTTACCGATAAGCAGCTTTTATCCAAAACATTTCAATGGGTTGGTTTTGATAATTATAAAGCACTGCTTACCGATGAATCTTTTTTGACTGCATTAAAAAATACATTTATTTTTGTACTTGGTACAATCCCTGTTACAACTGTAATAGCACTGCTATTAGCACTGCTGGTTAATAAACAATTTAAAGGACGGGGTTTAGATCGGAAGAGCACACGTCTGAACTCCAGTCACACTGATATATCTCGTATGCCGTCTTCTGCTTGAAAAAAAAAAAAAAAAAAATACTATAAATAAACAATCAAACTCAACAAAACATCTGACAATCCTCTCTGAACACTACTAGGTTGTATCGAGAAACTGTCTCGTGGCC
>CAJVYT010000048.1 GCA_913009765.1 uncultured candidate division Zixibacteria bacterium | reverse complement strand
TGAAAAAGTCCAAAATATGTTTCAAGACCCTTCGACTCCGCTCAGGGTGACTTGAAACACAACAACTTATAATATGTCATGCTGAGCGGAGTCGAAGTATGTTCCGAATTTAGAGGTTTATCAACAAACCCGTAGGCTGGGAACCAGAACAGCAGGGCAGAATCCTTTAGCGATTCTGCCTTTTTTAATTATAAAGATATATTACAATTTGCCCTTTTGGTATATCCTCTCTATATTCGTATCATGGAATTTATTGGAGAAGCTGCTGCCTTAACAACAGCCTTGTGCTGGGCGTTTACATCATTGTTTTTTTCAGAAGCAGGAAAACTGATAGGCTCTTTTAAAGTAAATAATATTCGTCTTTTGATGGCAGTTTCTATTTACACAGTTGTTCTTTTATTATACAAAGGCTCTCTTATTCCTGAAACATTAACAATCAATCATGTTATTTGGTTGGGTCTTTCAGGGATTGCCGGTTTAGTCATCGGCGATGGTGCCGGTTTTAAAGCGATGGTCATGATTGGTCCCCGTCTCACCTCACTTCTTTATTCATTAGCACCGGTAATGGCATCAATTATTGCATGGCTTTTTTTGGGAGAGGCATTAGGGTTATTTGATATGCTGGGTATCTCTCTCACTATGGGGGGAATAGGGTGGGTTGTCTCAGAAAGGCAGTATAATAAAAATAATCTGAGTGATAGTCATCCAGACAAAGGTTCTCTTCGTCTTGGTATATTGTTGGGAATAATTGCTGCCTTAGGACAGGCAACCGGTCTTGTGTTTGCTAAATATGCAATGATGGATGTTGGGGCAGAAATTCCGCCGATGGAAGCATCATTTATCCGTATGCTCATATCTTTGATTTGTATTTGGACTATTGCGGCATTACGTGGACAATTAAAAGAGACAATTTTGGCTCTAAAAAATAAAAAAGCAATGGGTTATGCCATAGGGGGAGCTATATTCGGACCGTTTATGGGAGTATGGATGTCTTTGGTTGCGGTAAAATATATCGCCGCTGGTATTGCCTCCACATTAAATTCAACAACACCAATCTGGCTTTTACCTTTAACGAGAATAGTGCATAAGGAAAAAATATCATTGAGAATTGTTACCGGAACAGTTGTAGCTGTAGGTGGTATTGCTTTGCTGATGCTATCATAATTTAGACAGCAGTTTTTAGTTCAACTTCAAACCATATAAAACAAAATATGATTGTTATGATACCTCGAATATCAAATGCCCAAGTATTGCCTATCATGAATATATAGCAAAGTAAAGTTAATCCAAAAAATATCTTTATCAAACCAACTCTAAAATAATTTAACACAAAATTAACTAAACCAAATGAAATAAATAAAATTATCAATGCCGGGGCAAAAAGAAATGTCAACCAACTCCAAAGAAGATTATGGCTAAAAGTAAAAGAAAGAGGTGAGTCAATTGGGAGATTATAAAAATAGAAAAAATGTGTAGCAGCAAAAAATAAAGACAAGGCAAAAAAGAGCAGTCCTTCAATACAGGCAGATTTAAGTGAACGAATTCCTGCCATCATAAAAAACAGCGATGCCCCTAACATCAGTATCAAAGTTATATAATTTAAGTCTGTAAAAAACATATTATTCTCTTTTCATTTACTTTTCAAATACACTATAATGAAAATAATGTGCCAATAAAAGACTGTCCTGCTAATAATCGAGGTAAATTATTGATAGACAGGCGATTAACTGCCTACAATACCGCCTATTTTTAAGTAAATTGTGATGAAATATATGAAAAATATTGCTCAATATGCACCGAATATCATTGAACTGCATTCTATGCATGACATTCTTAGTTTTGTAGTAGGTTGGTGTTCCTATTCTTAAAAAATATAATTGTGAGAAACCCAACATCTTTTTGTATTTATCAAATTATAATATTAAGGGATATTTAGTAATAGTAGGGCGGGATCCCTGTGATTCTGTCTTAAATGCCTGAGCTAATGGAACTGTGACCTACCTGACTCATAATTTTGAAGACTCAAAATAAGAAACAGCCGAAACAAAAAAACCCGCTTTTATCAAGCGGGTTTTTTTTAATATAATAATAAAACTTCTTCTAAATATCTAAATCTTCGTCATTTGTACTTGGTTTGGTAACAGCACCTTTGGTTTCAATAATTTCTTCAGGTTTTTTGTCTTTTTGTTTTCCTTTGTATTTTAACAATTGAGTTCGTACTTTGTCAACAGCAGTTGCAATCGAGTTAACCATATCATCACTTTCACCTGATGCTGTGATAGTTTGGTTATACACCTTAATTTTTAATTCTGCCATACGACGATGACGTTCTGTCTCTAAAACAAGATCTGCCGAAAGAATATTTTCATAATATCGCGTCAGACTATCCATCTCCGCTTCGGCTTTTTCTTTTAAATCTTCTGTTAAATCAAAGTGACGTGCGGATATTTTTTTTAGCATGGGTATATACTCCTTTCCATGCATCCATTAATGTTTCAGTTAATGAATAAATCTATACGTAATGATATAATCATTCATGAACATTTTTATTAATTTGTTACAGATAGTACGAATCGAATTACAGACTATTTGATTATCTGTTTTATTTCTCTCATCCATGACAGTATATAAACAATACAGATTAAAAGATTTCAATTGTAAGTACCATCCATCCTATGGTAAAGTTTTTATTTTTTGGTATCAGCCACCCGTTTTCTCAATCTTGCCGGAGGAAGCCTGAGTTCTTCTCTGTATTTTGTAACAGTTCGTCTGGCGAGAGTGATACCTTCTTTATTTAAAATTCTAAAAATTTCCTGATCAGAATGCGGTTTTTCAATTGGTTCTGCTTTAATAATTTCTTCAATACGTTGTTTGACGGCTCTTTTTGCCATATTTTCACCGTCAGCTTTTGCTATACCGGAATTAAAAAAATACTTAATCTCAAACACACCAAGTGGAGTCTGCACATATTTACTGTTGGATACCCTGCTAATCGTAGCAACATTCATATCAACAGCTTGGGCAATATCTTCCATAATCATCGGCTTAATAAATTCCTGTCCACGTTCAAAGAAATCTTTCTGTTTTTCAATAATTGCTTCCATTACCCGAATCATAGTAGAACGTCTTTGATTGATAGAGTTTAAAAGCCAGCGTGCCTGCTCTAATTTTTGACGAACATAATCTTTTGTTCCCTTTGTAGAACTATTACCGCGTTTCATAAGGTTTTTGTAATTAGCATTAATTCTCAATCGTGGGACATAGGCATCATTATGATATACAACATATTCTTCACCTACCTTTTCAACGACTAAATCAGGAATAACCGGCATAGCACCATTGTCAAAACGCCCATGAGTAGGAGTGGGTGATAGACTTTTTATAACTTCCATTGCTGCTTGTGCTTTTTCCGCAGAAACAGACATAAATTTAGCTATTTGCAAAATTGATTTTCGGTCTAATTCATTGATATGTTCTTTGACAATACGATAGGCAAGAGAATTTTGTAAATCTTTTTCTTCAAGCTGAATCATCAATGATTCACGTAAATCTCGAGAACCAATACCAAGAGGATCAAATCGCTGAATCATTTTAAGAATTGCTTCTATCTTTTCACTTTCCAAATCAAGTTCAGCAGCCATCTCAGGTACAGAAATCGCTAGATACCCTTCCGGGGAAATATTACCAATAATATATTCACCAATCAGATGTTCTTCTTCTGAAAGTTTTAAAAACGAAAGCTGTTCATTTAAGTGTGTATATAAGTTTATGGCTGAAGTTCCCGGTCCTTCAAAACGTTCTTCACGCTGTTCTATAGGTTCTTTAACTTTATACCCATCATCATCATTATTAAAAAGATAATCTTCCCATTCGGCAGTTTTTTCTTCATCAGTTTTCTGCTCAGTAAGTTCAAATTCAGAATCTTTTTCTTCTGTTGGTTCTACATCTTCTATCTCTTCCAATAACGGATTTGTAGAAAGCTCATGTCTTATAGTCTGTTCTAACTTTAATACCGGCATTTGCAGCATTTTCAATGATTGTATCAATTGCGGTGCTAAAGTTACTGAAAGTTTTTGATGGAGTCCTAATTTCATAATTTCTACTCAAATGATATTTTAAAGGGTTGTCGATATTCTGCTTTATATAAAGCCTTATCGGACAAATTATACGTTGATTTATATGTTATACGCATATCGTTCATAAATTACACAGACTGAATCAATTCAGCTTGAATTTTTCTCCTAAATAAATCTTTTTTGCCTCTTTATCATTAGCCAGATAATTGGAGTCTCCGGCTTTTAATATTTTACCGTCACACATTATATATGCACGATTACAAATAGAGAGTGTTTCGCGTACATTATGATCAGTAATTAATACCCCAAGACCTCGTTCGACCAATCGAGAGATATTTTTCTGAATATCCTCAACCGCAATTGGGTCAATTCCGGCAAAAGGCTCATCTAAAAGAATAAACTTTGGGTTATTTACTAAAGCTCTCGTAATTTCAACTCGTCGCCTTTCACCCCCTGAAAGAGTATATGCCTTGTATTTTCGTAAATGTGCAATATCTAATTCTTCTAATAGCTCTTCTAAACGGATTTTTTGCTGTTTTCTACTCATTTTCTGAAACTGCAATATAGAGAGAATATTTTCTTCTACTGTCATTTTTCTAAAAACAGATGCTTCCTGAGCTAAATAACCTATCCCTTCCGATGCCCGTTTATACATTGGAAGAGAACTTATATCTTTTTCTCCAAGAAATACATTCCCGTGATCCGGTCTGATAAATCCGATAAGCATATAAAAAGTAGTCGTTTTACCAGCACCATTAGGTCCAAGCAGTCCAACAACTTCACCGGTATTTACCTCAATTGTTACACTGTTTACCACTGCCCGTTTTCTGTAATATTTTACTAAATCATTTGATTTCAGTGTTGTCATATCTAAATATAACCAAATTTAATAGTTTTTACAATATTTATTGCTCATTCAGCATAATTATTGCTGTTTTATTAAAAATAATTTCCTTTCTCTCAGAAAAAAAATGTATAAATTAAAGTTCAATATATTATACTAAAGAAAGAAAAAAAAATTGATATAATTAAAGGATTCTATGAAAAAATTTATATTCTGCTCGTTAACCGTACTATTAATAATCGGTTGCTCTAAAACACCCGAAGAAAAAATAGATGATTTGTTTCAAAAAGGAACGGATCAATTAAATAACTTACAATTCAATGCTGCCGATTCTACATTTGAACAAATATTTGAAATTGATCCTGCATCAGTACCGGGATTATTAGGAGTCGCAAAATTAAATGAAGCAAGGCTTTTATATTATGATGCAATAAATAATTATTTGATGCTTCTTGGTGTAAGCACTGATTATGAAGATGCTTTTGTTGGACTCTACACTTCATATAAAAATTTAGGTTTTTTCACTGATGCACTTGAGATAGCAGTGTATTATAATAAACAGTGGAATACTAATGTACAGACAAAATATCTTTTGGGGGAAGCGTATAAAAATGTTGGAGATATAAAGCGAGCCGAAAGTTATTTTAAACAAGCAGTTGTATCAGGGTATGAACATAAGAATGCCGCCCAACTCATGCTTGCCTCAACCTTAGTGCTTAAGGGTTTGATTGATGATGCCCAACAAGAAGCATTACAAGCATTCAAAGATAAATCTGATGATCCTATTTTTTATAATGCTGCTGCGGAGTATTATGAAACAGTCGGATTGATAGACTCGTCAATGATTTATAATCAGAAATTATTTGAATATAATAATAAAAATATCAGCAATGCTTTTCTTTCTTTGCAAAGAGCAGTAAGAAATGATTATCTGTCAGAGGCTCGCAATATAATTTTTACATTAGAAAACTTACATGCGGAACCGCTTGTGATTGACGGGTTCTATCTGTATTATGCCCACCATACAAATAATAAAAATCAGCTGCATAAATATGGGACACTCTATCGGGCTAATGCCCCTCAAAGCTTAACAGGTACGATGTATGAATTATATGCACGAGCAGAGATTTCGGATAAATTATCTATTGCTCAAGATTTACAGCTTTTAGAAGGTGAAATTGCAAAGGGAACATTTAATGATGAATTTGGTTCGTTTTATCATTATGCTATGTTAATGCTTTCTGTAAAATATGAAAAAAATCCCGGTACAATTTCTAAATTGGAATCAGTAAAAGGAATACGAAAAAATAGTAAAGAATTAAAGTTGGAACTTGCATTAACGAAACATATTATTGGATCATTTGATGAATGTTATAGCGATCTCAAAAAGATAGAATCAGCTCATCAGCAGGATGCCCAATGGCTTACCGCTATTGCTGGAGTATGGGGGAATGTTGCGGTACGAAAATATGATAAAGCAGAAGAAACCTACCAAAAAGCACTTAAAGCAGATCCAAACTATTACCCGGCATTTAAGAATTATGAAAAGTTATTAATTCATATTAAAAATAAGAAAAAAGCACTCAAATTGTTTGACAAATATCCCCAATTTGAGAAAAACAAATTTGTGGCTCTCACAAAAACAAAATATTTCTTCTTAAATAAAAAATATAAGGAAGGACTCAGGCAGTTTAGACAGTACTACCCTTATGCTTCCGGCGATATTGTCTTGGTAAAAGATTTAACTGAGATTTTAAGAGATGATAATCGCTCAAAAGAAATTGATACTTTACTGAGTATTATGACCAAAGATAACGTTGATGCAAAACTGCTTCGTGCTGTTAATGCACAAGACAATAAAGAATTTGAAAAGTCCCTCGTATATCTCAATGAAGCATTTGCAATTGAACCTCAAGACCCCAATATAAATATCTTAAAAGCCCGAGCATTGTACTACACCGGTAAAAAAACTGAAGCGTATGATTTGTTTGAAAGTAATTTAATCAAGTTTAACAAAAACCCTCGAAACCTTTTATATTATTCACAAATCTTGGCAGAGGAGGGAATAGACTTTTCTAAAGCCGCAAACATGGCACGCCAAGCAGCATTTGAAGGATATGGAACTTATGAATACATCATTAACCTTGCTGATATCTACTACAAGATGGGAAGATATGATCTTTGCCGTGGAGAATCATTGAAAGCACGACACGCTCAAAAAGAAAACCCCTATCCTTATTTCCGTCTTGGTATGGCATGTTTCAACAGCAAAAATAGTGAAAAATGGTTTGATCAGGCAAAAGAAAATCTTCTTAAAGCAAAGAAATTAGGTCTTTCAGGTGAATACTTAAAAGTAGCAAACAAAGCTCTCAAAAAATTATAAAATATGTTTGAGAATCACAAGAAACTATTGTTTATAAAAAGTCGTATAAAAAAGTGAAAAACTTATTTTTCCTATTTTTTATACTTTTAATTACGAGTTCTTGTATGAATATGCAAAAATCTTCTAATAAATTAGATACTATTTTTAATAGCTACTATGAATGCAAGTTGATTTCAAGAGGTGATAACTTCCCCGATTTTAATCCTGTTGATGACAGCCTTGATTTGTTTCTCGTTGCCCTGCATGAAAAATTAGATATAAAATTCTTTCAAAAAAGAGCCGGATGGTCTGATGAATTTCTTCAAGAGAAAATAGATTTCTTAAAATCTAAAAACTGGCTCAAAGGTGATGAAAACCTTAAACCGACAGTCTTTATTGTTTCGCATAATCAAGGAACAGGTTTGTATAAATATGGCAAACCTTTAGCTGAGCAAATTGCTGAATCTGTCATGCAGGAAATTCCTTCTATTAAAGAAAAATTTTATAATTCTGAATTGTCTTCTAAATATAACTTTGAAGAATGGTCTTTCTTTTTATTAAGTGATGTCTTACTTGATAATTGGCAGATACATAATGTCGAAACTGAATTTCTAAAAAAAGATGAACGTCCCCAAAGACACGGAAAAAATTATTATTATAGTATTATGGAAAATATCGAATTTCCAATAGAAAACTTTGGTATTTATGGGAATCAGTATCGCTCGCTAAATGACAGTATTGCGTTAAATATATATGGTAATAATAGAAATATTGTAAATAGCAAAATTAAAAAATCTAATTCATATTTAGATTCATTAGTAAATAATGCACCAAAAGTAACAAATGTTGAAATGGAGCTTTTTGACAAACTCGCATCTGATTTTAAACCAAAATTGATAAAAATTTTAGTGGAAAACAAAAACTATATAAATAGTATCTATAATAAAACAGGCTACGCTGATGAAATCAGTTTTGAAGAATTTTTTATCTGGTGGTATCATTTTATCTATACCGATGTTACAAATATTTTGGGAGAGCATAACGAACTGCGTATCCCACAAAATGGTAACTTTTATTGTCTTATTATGAAATAGGAAACAGATAGCAGTATTTTAAAATAGCATCCGATTAATCACCATATATTAAATAATTTTTCTTTTGCTTGTATCACTTAATTCTTATCTTTATTGCTATGCAGTCTCAAAAGATACTCATTACCGGCGGTGCCGGTTATATCGGTTCTGTCTTAATTGGGAAGTTACTCAACAAAGGATACAAAGTTCGAACCATAGACAATCTTTTTTTTGGTAATAAATCCCTGTCTGCCTATATGCAAAACCAAAATTTGAATTTATACATGGTGATATTACAAATATAAAAGATTGTCAAAAAGCTGTTGAATCTGTCGATGCTGTTATTCATCTTGCCGCTATTGTCGGAGACCCCGCATGTAAGAAATTTCCCAAACGTGCTGTCACAGTCAACAGAGATGGTGCAAAAAACCTCTTAGTCTCAGCTCAAGATGCTCATCTGCAAAAATTTGTCTTTGCCTCGACATGTTCAAACTACGGCAAAATGCCTGACCCTGATGGTTTTGTTGATGAATCTACAACTCTTAATCCTGTATCACTCTATGCCGAACTCAAAGTTGAGTTTGAACAAAAACTTCTCAATCTCTCAGATACCAATATTACTCCGGTTTGTTTACGATTTGCAACTGCCTACGGACTATCACCCCGTATTCGATTTGATTTAACAGTAAACGAATTTACAAAAGAACTTGCCTTAGGCAGAAAGCTCGAAATTTACGGAGAACAATTTTGGCGACCGTACTGCCATACATCTGATATCGCCCAAGCATGTATTTTGGCAGTAGAAGCTGAGAATTCTGTTGTATCTCACAAAGCATTTAATGTCGGCGATACGAATGAAAACTATCAAAAGAAAACTTTAATTGAAATGATTATCAAAAAACTTCCTCAAGCAGCAGATAAAATACATTATATTTCAAAAGATGAAAACCCCCGTGATTATCGGGTGAATTTTGACCGTATAAAAAACAGTTTAAGGTTTAAAAATAGAAAAACTGTTACTGATGGAATAAATGAGTATATTGAACTCATAAAATCCGGTACAATAAAAGAGCCGGACAGCAGTATCTATAAAAATTTATAAAGAGAAAACTATGCAGGCTGTGATTTTAGCAGGAGGTAAAGGACGAAGACTTTACCCGTTTACCAAAGAAATTCCAAAACCGTTAGTCGAAGTTTCCGGGCAACCGATTATTGAACTACTCTTGCGACAAATGCAATCGTGCGGAGTCCATGAAGTTATAATTGCTCTCAATCACATGGCTGATCAAATAAAAGATGTTGTCGGTGACGGTTCCCGCTTGGGCATAAAAGTTCGATATTCACATGAAGAAAAAGAACTCTCAACAGTCGCACCTTTAAAGCTCATAGACGCACTTGACAACAATTTTATAGTCACCAATGGCGATATTTTAACTGATTTTAATTTTGCTGACCTCATGAAAAAACATGCAGAATCTAACAGAGAACTTACAGTTGCGGTCACAAACAGATGCCACAATATAGACTATGGTGTGATAGAAACAAATCAAGACGGCAATATTGTTTCGTTTACAGAAAAACCAAAATCAAATTATTTAGTATCATGCGGTATGTATGCTTTTTCAAAAACAATCCTTGAATATATTCCTGATAATATCCCATTTGGGTTTGACAACCTGATGTTCACCCTTTTAGAAAAGAAAATTCCAATCAATACGTATCTGTTTGAAAAATTCTGGTTAGACATCGGTCGACCGGCTGACTATGAAAAAGCCCAAACAGAATACAAAAAATATTTCAAAGACATAAATTAATCTTTCTGAGTTGGTTGATATAATTCATTTGTCTGTCATTGCGAACGGAGTCCGCAAAAGCGGACGAAGTGCAGCAATCTCATGTTTTTTGTTAAGCATTAAGTTAGAGATTGCCACATCTCGACTGCTTATTGCAGTCTCAACTCGCAATGACTCATAAATTTAATTATTCAATATATTATTTTGGTATTAAGGTCAATTTGTTTTTTGCACCGGCTCTAATTTTATCATCACTAATAGGAACTGTCCACCGTTCATTAGTTCTCCACATATCATAAAAATCAAAGAAATGCTCACTCATCGGATTTCCAGAGTTCCCCGCAGGAAGAACAATGGTCGTAGCATCCAAATCTGAAAAATCTACAAGCAGACGCATACTTGCTCCGGCAACAGATGCGTAGGTGCTGTCGAGCTTTTTACGGGCAAATGATGAATTCAGAGTTCCCGGTGTACCGCCTCGGGGAATTGGTTCAGTTTCCAAATGTAAAGCAGAACTAACTATCGGAATAATTGACAACGGATGTTTCATCTGCAGTGTTTGAAAATCTCCCCAAGTTTTCTCTCCGACAATTTCCAGTGCGTGTTTCATCGCTTTCTGCGTAATATCTATTGATGTTTCAACTTTTGGTGTATTTATATTATCAAACCATCCGGCAGATTCAACTCTCTTAAAATTTTCAATCCACTTTGCCGGAACGCTTTGATACAAATCACCCAACTCATCTTCAAACAAATCTTTTTGTAATTCATCAAGATAGACAGTGCAAAGAAGAGCGTTATATGAAGATGTATCACTATTGCCGTCCCAATTTCTCATCTGAGCTGCTTTTTTGTCTTCACCTAAAGATAAAAGAACCTGTGCAAATTCATCTGCAAAATTTGCCATGTATCTGTCGGTCAAATCAAACTGAAAGTTTTTCATATCATCAATTGTAAATTTTTCTTTTGAGTTCAACAGCTCATTTATTCGCAGTATCCTATCAGCAAAATAAAACCCTTTAGCATTGCTTGGATTATCAGGTTTGTTGTTACAATTAGCTATCCACCCAATCTTTGGATTTAAAACATGAGGTGTTGCATCAATTGGATAAAATTCATATGGAACTTGAGAACCTAAAGCGTCAGGTAAAATACTCACAAAATCATCTTGTCGTAATGGAAGCGGAGTTGATAGCTGATAGCCGATATTACCGGAACTGTCAGCATACATATAGTTAGCATCTAAAGCACCAAAGTTTGTAACTATCTTTTGAAATTGCTCGTAAGATTTGGTGTTCACTAAATTGAAAACATTAGTTACACCATTATCCAAATTTACATCATGTCCTGCCCAATGCATTACGATTGCCGATGAATCGCTTTCATCCATAACAACACCATAGTCAGATAATTTTGTCACTATAGTAAGAGAGCTGTCAAGCGACATAGTAATATGTTTAGTAGAATCATATATAAAATCTTTCCAGCCGTTTTCAGACAAGTATTGAGAACCATTACTGCTTATTCTGATAGTTTTATAATCTACAATATCATTTCCACCGGCAGTGAATGCCCATGCCGAGCTTTTATTATGTCCTATGACAAGAAACGGAAGCCCCGCTGTTGTGATTCCAAAGGCATCGGTGTTTGATTCTTTTATATGTATTCCGGCAGCATACCAAAATTGAGGCAGTCGTCCCAACTCTAAGTGAGGATCAGAGGCAAGCATGGCACTGCCGCTTTCAGACCGCGATGGTGCTATAACCCAAGCATTGGATGCTTCCGACATTGTAAAAGAAGACAGCCCATTTTGAAAATAGGTTTCTGCTATATATTTTTGTGCAATACTGCTTGTATTGTTCGGCTGTAATTTGAAAGAATAGTCATAGCTGATTTTTGATGTTTTAAGAGTAGTAGAAATGTCAGACTGTTCAGTTGTGTTCTTAACTGTCACTGGTGCAAAATCAGGATAGGGAAAAATAAGTGTTTGTGCTTTATCTTGTCCAACTTTTTCAACTAATTTATTATAAAAGGAATCTCTATTCATCAAACTGTTTGAATACCAAGTTTGAAAAGACAGCAACGCCAAACAGTCAATAATTGTCCACTTAGCAAAATCAACCGGAAGAAACCGATATTCAAACGGAAGCGATTTACAAATATCACTGTATTTGTTTACCCCATCAGCATAAGCCTGAAGTAGTTTTCGATTTTTGTCCGATAAGTTTTTTTCAGCTTCAACCGCAATTCTGTAATGTCCGATTTTTATCTGTTCTTCATCAATAGTTTCTGCAACAGAACCTAATAGTTCAGAAAGTTTTCCCTGTGCAACCCTACGGGAAAGATCCATCTGAAACATACGGTCGGCAGCATGTTGATACCCTAAGGCAAAATAAGCATCTCTTTCATTGTCAGCATAAATTTGAGGGATACCTTTTCCGTCAAATAATATTTCAACTTTAGAATTGAGACCTGCAAGTGTTATCTCGCCATCGGTTTGAGGAACCGACATAACAAGCATAATATAAAATGATACAGCAATACCTACAACTATCCCTAAAAGAGTTAATACGAGAAATGAGAAAACCTTTTTTTTTACAGATGATGCCACGTTTTTTATTCCTTTGTTTTTGATGTCATAAGTGAAACAATAATAACCGCAAGAGTTGCCAGTATAAATGCTGGTACTAATTCATATACCAACGATTTCAACACCGGCACATCACGCCACACAATTGACACTATCAGTCCGGTAAGCATACCGCTTATAGCTCCTGCTTTGGTTGCTTTTTTCCAAACCAGTCCAAGTATCACTACCGGACCAAACGATGCTCCCAATACCGACCAGGCATATAACACAAAATCAAATATCATTCTGTTTTTTGTTAAAGCAAAAAAGATTGAAATAACTGCCAATACAATTAAAACAACTTTATCAATAAATATTGTCTTTTTCAAATCAGTAGAACTGCCTTTTGAAAACATCGGAAGTATATCTCTTGAAAAAATAGTTGAGACAACAATTAATTGCGAATCTGCCGTAGAACAAATAGCTGAGATAATAGCAGCAATCACAAACCCGCCCAAAATAGGCGGAAGCAAATCATTGACCGCAAGCGGAAGAGCCTGTTCGGGGTCAGCAAGGTTACCAAAATATACTTTAGCAAACATTCCAAAGAAAATAGCTCCTACATATACAATCGTCATCCATGATATAGCAATCACAGAACCTTGTCTGATTGTTTTTTTATCTTTAGCTGCCATAAATCTCGACAAAATATGAGGCTGCCCCGGATATCCCAAACCTATACCTAAATACCCGACTATAAAACCGACAAGGCTTAATCCGCCTTTGCCTGCGGTAAAAGAAAGGAAATCAGGATTAGCTGCCTGAATTGATTCAATAAATTTTCCAAATCCTCCGATTTGATAAAGTATAACAAACGGCATTATTAAGAGTGCTACAAACATAAAAGATGACTGAATAATATCTGTCCAACAGACAGCTCGAAACCCGCCAAAAATTGTATAAGTTAAAATAATACCTGCTCCAATTAATACACCCGACCAATATGGAAGCGAAAATGTTGCATCAAACGCTTTTCCGGCAGCATTCATCTGAGCTGCAACATAACCAAGCATGGCAAGAATAATGATAACAGAAGAAATAAGTCTGAGTGATTTAGAATTTTTTCCGAAACGATATGATATATATTGCGGAATTGTTACCGCACCATTTTCCAGTGTTGCCGTCCGCAACTTTTCGGCAAGATAATACCAGTTAAATAAATACCCCAATGCAATTCCGGGAACTATCCAAAATGCAGCAGCACCATCAAGATACGCCATACCGACTAATCCAAGCATAACCCATCCCGACTCCGATGATGCCGAGGCAGACAATGCCGATGCCCAGGGACCAAGTTCTCGATTGGCAAGAACAAAATCTTCACTTGTTTTTTTTTTTTTTTGGCGGAGTATAAGCCGACACCTATGATAAACAAATTATAAACTATAAATGAAAGTGCTAACAAAACCTGTGAGTCCACATTAAACTCCTTTGTGTATAACTGATCCTAACTTGAATTAGACCTGAAAATTATAAAATTCTGCTCTGAAAGCAACAAGAATATGAATAGTAATAATGTAGATTATATGAAAGAATCTTATATGAGTACAGAAATATATTTTTTGCTGATTGTTGGATTTATAGGGAAATTATAATAAAATCGGTTTGTCTATTTTTGTTTAACTAACTCATCATCGCAAGATGGTTCAACAGAATTTATCAACCAATCCAGCGCTTCTTTTTCCCAGATTGGGTTTACCGATGCGTTTATATATCTTTCATAATCGTAGATACCGGTTTTTTGAGCTATCAGCCTAAACTGCATAGCGGTGAGTCTATCACGTACTATCACAACAGAGCGCTCCATTCCCATTTTTCTATACAGCTTTTGACCTTCATACATATTGCCTTGACAAATAACAGGAAGAATTTCCATCTCCTGCATATCTACAAAAACAGAGAATTTTTCGGGGCTTTTTTCTAATATTTTAGATGATTCCGTAAGCCAATTTTCAACTTCAAGTGAAGAAATAATTCCTGAAAAAAATATTTTATATCCGTAAGGTTTTTTTTCAATTTTTATCATTATTAACTATACTCCTGTACATGTCTTAATATTATCGACAAATTACAAGAAGTTATAACTATATTCATTCTCTATTAATCTTTTGGAAAATACAGTTGTCAAATATTAAAGATAAACAGACATAGGAATCCTTTCGTATGACAAATTACCCTGTTTTTTTACTATCAATAGTACTGTTTCTGGTTGCAGGATGTAAAGATTCAGCAATACAAAGCCATTATACAAGCAAAAATATTACAATTGACGGAAAGCTAAACGAATGGACTAAATATCCCCTTCAGCATTTTGAAAATGAAAATTTCTCGATTTCTTTTCAAAACAGCAACAATGAAATATTTCTTGTTTTAGCTACCCGAGACAGACAAATGATGAAAATTGTACAAACAAGCGGAATTGATATTTGGGTAGATTTTGATAAGAAAAAGAAAAAACGATACGGGCTGCATTATGTTGGCAATATTGATTCCCTTGATTTTTCTAAAATGAAAAATAGAATGCCGCCAAATGCCGTGCAATCTAAAATGAAAAAACAAAAACCGGGTACAATTCTTTTTAAAAACGATGGAAACGAATATCTCTTGGAAAGATTCAAAACAACCGACCCGAAGGCAGCAGTTGATATGTATAAATCGGTTTATCTTTTAGAAATTAGGATTCCTTTTTTATCAAATGATATTTTTGCCAATCTAAAAAAGAACGAAATAAAGAAAATTAATATAGGTCTGGAATTTGGTATTGACCGCACTGAGATGAAAAAGCAAATGAGTTCATCACATTCCGGCGGCGGAATGGGCGGTGGTCGTGGAGGTGGCATGGGTGGAGGTCGAGGCGGCGGTAAAATGGGTGGAGGGCAAGGAGAGATCGGAAGAGCACACGTCTGAACTCCA
>CAJVYT010000047.1 GCA_913009765.1 uncultured candidate division Zixibacteria bacterium | reverse complement strand
ACGGCATACGAGATATATCAGTGTGACTGGAGTTCAGACGTGTGCTCTTCCGATCTGGTGGCGTGCGTGACGAAGCTGAGATACGCGGACACAGACGAACCTATATCGGGTCTATGCCGGGCAAGATTGTACAGAACCTGAGTAAAGTAAAGACAAAGAATCCGCTGCTAATGCTCGATGAAGTAGACAAGATGTCGATGGATTTTCGTGGTGACCCTTCCTCGGCCTTACTGGAAGTACTGGATCCGGAGCAGAACAGCACCTTTACCGATCATTACCTGGAAGTGGAATATGACCTGTCGGAAACCATGTTTATTGCTACAGCTAACTCGCTCAACATACCGAGTCCTTTACTTGACCGGATGGAAGTAATTCGACTGTCAGGTTATACGGAAGAAGAAAAGGTTCATATAGCCGATAGATATCTGGTTAAAAAACAGAAAGAAAACAACGGTCTCAAAGACGAAGAACTTTCACTTTCCCGCACGGCATTGCGAGACATGGTACGTTACTATACGCGGGAAGCCGGCGTGCGTGGGCTGGAACGCGAAATCGCCAAGGTTTCACGCAAAGTGGCGAAAAACCTGTTGATGGATAAGCGTCATAAAAAGGCCATAGTAGGACCAAGGCAGCTAGAGAAATATCTTGGTGTGCGCCGTTTCCGTTATGGTGAGGCGGAAGAGCATAATCAGGTAGGGCAGGTGACTGGTCTGGCGTGGACTGAAGTAGGCGGCGAATTGCTGACGATCGAGGCCGTAGTACTTAAAGGCAGCGGCAAGCAGCAATTTACAGGTAAACTGGGTGAAGTAATGCAGGAGTCTATCCAGGCGGCCATGAGTGTAGTTCGTAGCAGAGCTAAGTCATTGGGTATCGCAGAAGATTTCTATCAGAAAAATGATATACATGTGCATGTACCGGAGGGTGCAACGCCTAAAGATGGCCCTTCTGCCGGTGTTGGTATGTGTACTGCGATTGTCTCCGGACTTACAGGTATACCAGTAAGAGCCGATGTGGCGATGACCGGTGAAATTACCTTAAGAGGTGAGGTGCTACCGATTGGCGGATTGAAAGAAAAATTACTGGCCGCTCACAGGGGGGGTATAAAAATTGTGCTGATTCCGGATGAGAATACAAAAGATCTGGTAGATATGCCTGATGTGATCAAGAAAGGACTTGATATTCGTCCCGTCAAATGGATTGATCAGGTGTTGGAGGTAGCGCTGGAGAAAGTACCCGTCCCGTTGAAAAAAAATGTCTCTAAGGAGACAGAAAAAAGCAAAAAAACGGCTTCGCAGGACAGCAAGAAAGTAGATAATGAAGGTGTGACCACACATTAATGTTTAATACAGATAATTCTCTATTTAAGAGGGTTTTCGGCACATTTCGTCATAATCTGGCAATTATTTCTATCTAGCGCATAAAAACTGCCCCTTTCAGAGGGATTCCCCTTGAATACTAGTGCCTGCCATGGTTAAAATCCTGTGCCGTAGTAAAGATGGGAACGGTTAAGGGTACATAACCATAAGGGTACATAAAAACTACCGCCCGGGATAAAAATATAAAACCACCAAACCTTGAATTGAATCAGAGGAAATTATAGTGAATAAATCAGAAATGATAGACATGGTTGCTGAAGCAGCCGATATTTCAAAAGCTGCAGCCGGCCGCGCCGTAGATGCAATATTCGAAGGCATTTCAAACAGCCTGAAAAAAGGGGATACTGTAACGCTGGTAGGTTTTGGTACGTTTTCTGTAAGCGCACGTGCTGCACGTACAGGACGTAACCCCCGTACTGGTGAGACCATCCAGATTAAAGCCTCCAAAATGCCTAAATTCAAGGCTGGCAAAGCACTAAAAGATACAGTAAACTAGCGCGCCCTCGGGTGCTTAGCTCAGCTGGGAGAGCATCGCCCTTACAAGGCGAGGGTCGGGGGTTCGATCCCCTCAGCACCCACCAATTGTATTTGTAACGCATAGCGATACTATACGTATACGGAGCGGTAGTTCAGTTGGTTAGAATACCGGCCTGTCACGCCGGTGGTCGCGGGTTCGAGTCCCGTCCGCTCCGCCATTAATAAAAACAGGGTGAATCCAGAAGGGTTTGCCCTTTTTACTATTCTAAACGCGAAATTTAGACACAAACTAGACAGACATGCTTACTACCATTCGTGAAAAGGCTCAGGGCTGGATTGCCTGGGTGATCGTAATCCTTATCTCAGTGCCATTTGCTTTATGGGGCATCAATGAATATTTCGATGCAGAGAAAAAAGTTGTTGTTGCCGAAATAAATGGCAACGAATTAATGTTACAGGATTTTCATCAGCAGCTACAGAGACAGCGAAATGCGCTCAGACAACGGTTTGACGGTAAAATTGACAATAAAATTTTCGAAACACTTGCATTCAAGCAACGGGTTTTGAATGAAATGATTACCCAGCGCCTGGTAACAGCTGACATACGGAAACAAAATTATCAAATAAGTGATCAACAACTTGCAAGTTTTTTAAGGTCCAATCCTTCATTTCAGGAGAATGGTTCATTTTCACCTGAGTTGTATGCTCAGGCAGTACGCAGCAATGGCCTTAGTCCCTCTGCATTTGAAAATCAGATACGAATGGGAAATATTATAGGCCAGATCAGGGAAGGGTTTACGCGTTCGGTTATCAATAATGACGCAGAGCTGGATGATCTGTTGCGCCTGCAGCAGGAAAAACGTAATTTTAGATCTGTATCGCTTGCAGGTAAAAGTTTCATTGATAAAATTAACATCAATGAAGCCGATATAAAGCAGTTCTACGATTTAAATAAAAAACAGTACATGACACCGGATGAAGTACGAGTAGAGTACATTACTTTGTCGCTGGCGGATGTAGCAAAGCAGATACAACCTGATGAAGAGGCTTTACGTACCTATTATCAGGAAAACAAAGACCGTTTCACACAGCCTGAACAACGCAAGGCACAGCATATATTGCTTGCAGTCGCGAGTGATGCCAGCGATGAGGAGATTAAACGCATAGAGAAATTGGCATCTGATCTTGCGAAGCAGGCGCGTGAGGGTAAGGATTTTGCTGAAATGGCAAAGAAATTTTCTGTCGATAGCCTAAGTTCTAAATATGGCGGAGACCTTGGCTATTTTGAAAAAGGTGTAATGGACGCGGCTTTTGATGAAAAGGTTTTTAGCATGCGGAAAGGTGAGATATCCGGGCCGGTGAGAAGCCTTTTCGGTATTCATATCATTAAATTGAATGATATCAGGCCAGAGACTGGTAAGAGTTTTGATGAAGTAAGGGAACAAATCAGCAAAGAGTATGCACTTCGCGAGGCCTCACAGCGTTATGGGCAAATGGCGGAGGAATTGCAAAATATTGTCTATGAACAACCTACGACATTACAGCCTGCAGCAGATGCTCTGGGATTGAAAATAGTTACTACTGGATGGTTTTCCCGTGCAGGTGGGCAGGGTATTCCAGAAAAGCGCCCTTTTATAGATTCAGCATTTTCAGAAGACGTGTTATTCGAAGGCCTGAATAGTGAAGTCGTTGAAACATCAGCAGATACACTTGTTGCTTTAAGATTACTGGAACATCGTGAACCTAAGCAGATGCAACTTGCAGATGTCTCTGATGAAATAAAACAAACATTACTCAAGCAGCGCAGTAAGGAACTGATTGCCAAAGAGGTGGACAAGTTAATCAAGGAATTACATTCAGGGAAAACTACACTTGCTCAGATTGCTGAAACAGAAGGTTTAAAACTGTCGAATCATGAAGAAGTTGCCCGAAGTGGGAATGCCAGTTTGTCAGCTGCATTATTGAGAGAGGTTTTCCGATCTTCAGTCAGCGCGCCTGGTAAGGATAATGCGGCAGAAAGTGTACAGCTGGAAAATGGTGACTATGCAATCTTCTCGGTCACAAAAGTCCTGCCTGGAAATCCACAGGATGTCCCAGAGAATATCCGTGAGAAAATTCGATTAGTTTTACAGCAGCGTCAAGGCGGGGATTTATTTTCAGACTACGAACGCGGCCTGTACGAGTCAGCTGATATTGTTATCCACACAGATAAATTATAAGGCCTGCATTCCTGCTTTTCTCATCCAGCTTTTATCGAAGCTGTTAATCAATAACTGCTGCATAGAAAAATCAAGATAGTGCTCTGCTGCGGTTTTTTCAAGTGCTGGCGGGTAGACAGGTTTTATATGCCCCAACAGATGGAGTCGGGTCTTCAGCGGTGGCAGTGTAGTACTGGTATCACCAAATTTCCGTAGTTCCTGTTCAACCCACCTTTCAATGTCGTTACGTTTCACACTATTTCGTATCGTTTGACTCATTTTTTTGTACGGAAGGAACACCCTGTGTTTGCCATCTTTTGGCTGGTTTAACACCTTCGGCCAATATTTTTCACGTAGAAAATTCTGAAATATGATTGCTTGAATCATGGAGGTGATGGCATCGTCATCCTCCATGACTTCCAGAGTATAGCGGTCGGTCCGTATTTCGGCACGGCGGGCTGCGAAGAACGACACGGTATTATATAAAGGAGAATAGTAGCGAAAGAAAAAGGTCAGAGGCTTCAGTATAAGGTCTCCGCTACGCTCAAGATAATAATGATACTCTGCCCACTGCCGATGCAGGCTTAACATCCAGCCTGTTACAGGATTCTTCTGGCTGGCAAGTTTGGCAATTTCCCTGGCAAGCATACCGCGAAATTCCAGTGGTGAGGTACACAATAAAGCAGACATGCCTATCTCTAGCGTATTTTTAAATTTAACTGGAAACCAGCTGACGGGATTGTGGGTAATTCTTATACTATCGTCTCTAGTTATGAGTATCCTGGAAATACCGGGGTTACCATAGTGCTGCCGCAGCTTTTTTATAATATGGAAAAGTACAGGCATTTTCTCATTGTTGACATCACTTCCTGCAGGGTTTCTGAAACCCAGTCGTGCCAGCGCAATTGTTGCCAATGTGCTGAGTAACAGGAAGCTACCAAGCATCATTGCATCAGGCCAGTGCTGGTAGTCAGCAGCAGAATAAAGTGAGTTTATCAGCTTGAGGTATAGCCAGACCGATAGCCCGGGAAACAGCAGCAGAGCAAAATATCCCATCAGGGCAAACGGGATTACAAATAGTAGATAAAACGTAGGCGTGGTCGCTGCAAAGGGGCGTAGCCAGCGAACTATATTGGCGCGGTTGATAGAGAAATCCGTTTCCGAAATCGAATGTGTAAGCGCTTCTAGCATCTTTATGTGCCATGATGTTCGGTTAATAGTTCAAAAGTAGACGTAGAATTTACCAAATTCAAGCTATCCATGACTAAAGGTAGTATTTACCGGAAAGGCGATATATTCTGGGTGTCTATTATTGTAAAACTGATCTATCCAGAATTAATAGAGGCGCCCTTAATAATATCCAAAACCTCACTATCTGGCACGTCATGCCAGTATTCATAGGCTTCGGCTACGGCGTAGCGATAACCTGTTCGGATATTGGCACAGTACAAGGCATCCAGTGTTTTGGCCGTACTGATTGCTGAATGGGCATGGGCAGTGGGTACGGCGCCAATAATCCTGGTTGCGCCCTGATTCCGTAAAGACTGGATGCTTGTATTAAATGTTGTGCCGGTAGCCAGGCCATCATCCACGAGCAACAGGTTTCGCCCCTTAACTTCGGGCAGATTATCTTCGATCTGAAATTTTCTTATACGCGCCTCCACCTTGTTACGGGCTACTTCGATGCCATGCTCCACGTCGGATTCACTCAGGCCCAGTTGGGCGACCACATCCCGATTGATTTGAATCTCGCCATCCCAGGCCAGTGCGCCGTAGCCAAATTCACTATTGTCCGGCGGCGTAATTTTTTTCACGATAAGAATATTCAGGGCAAGGTTAAGTTGTTGGGCGATAGCCGCAGCCACGGGTACACCGCCGGCAGCGATACCCAAAACCAGCGCATCGCTGTCCTTGTACGCTACCAGCATCTCGGCCAATATTTCACCTGCATGTTGCCTGTCCCGAAATACCCGGGTGGAATTTCGATAGATTTCAAGTTCGACTATATTTTCAGCAAGTTCTCCCATATACATAGTACTGGGGATGAATAAACCAATTTTCAATTTACCCAGACGTGAGTTGGCTAAAAATGAAGGATTTTTAATTGCCAATGTATCTCACCAGTGAATTAATAGTTGCCCCTATATGTGCCCCCCTGTTCTGTTTTTTCTATGTTGTGTAATAAGTTTATGTATCCATATAGACTAAATGGAGACCTTGGTCCATATTTGGTTGTAACAAGGTCTGTTTCTGGTTTATACTGAGCTACCGACATAATATCTCAGTTATTACATACGTCCGGTAAATTTATGAATTCACCTCAAAACATATTTTCTAGCATTCCTAGTTCTGACCCTTTGGAATTCTGGTCTAATCATGGACTGGATTATCGACGCGTTACGGAATTTCTGGATTTCGATAAAAATGAGCTATCTAAACTGGGGGGAGTAAGCAAGCAATCAGTTCGTCTTGATGAACGAATTCCCCAGGACCTCAGAGATCGTCTTGAGCAAATAGCAATTATATGCGCTTTTGTTGCCGAGTATTTTGAGGGGGATAGATATAAAACGGGTCTTTGGTTTAAGACACTAAATCCTTCCTTAGGTGGAATAACCCCACGTGACATGATCCGATTCGGAAAATATAAAAAACTCTTAAAATTTATCACCGAAGCCCGTGAGGCTAACGCGGCCGGTGGCGCATAAGAAGCTCCATAAAAAACGACCTCCAAAGGAAGCTCAAAAGAATTCCTTAATTCTTTTAGACCAGTTTACACAAGATGACCTTCGAACCTGGCAGAGAATGTCGGATGGTTTCGATAACTTCCATATCCGCATGTACTACCATCTGGAAGGGCTTCGAAATGCGCATCATCAGGCTTTGTGTGAGGCAATCCAAAACGCAAAATCTTCCTCCATTGAATTAACTCGATGGGTGAGAATAGTTGATTATCGCTATTCTTTAGAGCCATTGTCTTCGGCAGGGAGCCTTGTCAAAGGCGGTCGGTTTAATATTGGTAAAGACATAAATCCTTTGCAGTTCCCACCATATCCTGCACTTTATATTGCAGAAAATTACATTACGGCCTATGCGGAGAAATTTGGTGTACCGGAATCAACTGAAGCTGACGGATTGTCAGGGCATGAACTTGCATTGCGAAAACCGACTTCTTTTTCTTCAGTAAATGTATCAGGGAAGTTAAATAATTTATTCGATGTAGGTAAAACGGCAAATATCAGAGAATTTGTAAATGTCATAAAAAGATTCGAAATTCCTACAGAACTTAAAGTGCTTGCTAAGAAGCTTGGTATGAAACCTCCTTTTAACCTGACTGAAATCGCACAGCTTAAACAAAGTTTATTATTAAATGATTGGCGTGCGTGGCCCATACAAATGCAGTTACCTGCAAACTCACAAATATTTGGTCGTCTTATTGTGGAGTCTGGTTTTGAGGGCATCATATATCCGTCAGCAAAAGGGAAGGGTAAATGTATTGCGATCTTTCCTGAAAATCTAGCAGGGACAGAATCGTATGTGGAATTATCTGATAAAGCCCCGGATGGTGTTGTTCATAAGAAATTAGATGCAATAACCTGGGTAGATCTTACACAGTAGCGTGCTGTGTAGAAAAAATACCTTTTCTCTATCGTATATGATTTCGCCGAGAATTTTTCTATACTCATGTTTGAAATGATTTAATTACATGCTATTAATTTCTGATTTTTTTCTGTTATATAGTTAATACCAGACTATAGGTACACACAAATTTACCTAATGATTTCGATTAAAAACAAGGAGCAGTGTGTTTATGGGTGGGATAGGTTCAGGTAATTGGTATCGGTGGAACACGCAAACCTCAACGGAGGAAGTTCACCAGGTAGATATTCGATACTTGCGAACGTAAAACCGGCTTCGACCGGGATGCGTAGGAAATCTGTCTTGGTCTCGAGGTGGTGAGCAAACAGGTTCAATTAAATTTCGAGTGGATAATGACTGCATGGTTCTAATGTATCGGTCTAGGAGTTATGGTGACGACTGGCAGAATATAGAAGAAACTGTCTAGTTCGATCAGAACTAATACACAATATGATGTTAACTTATTATTTTAACTCCGTCCCCTATACCCTTAATATGATTACACAGTATCAAGCACAATATTATGCCCATGAGCTAATTAAGCGTAGCTCAGCGAATAGTCTCGAAAAACTCACCAGCACCTTAATGGATGCCCAGGTAGATCTGAACCCTCATCAGGTTGAAGCAGCTCTTTTTGCCTTCAAATCACCTTTATCATCCGGTGCAATTTTAGCTGATGAAGTCGGATTGGGAAAAACCATAGAAGCCGGGTTAGTTATTTCCCAAAAATGGGCAGAAGGTAAAAAGCGGATACTCATAATCACTCCATCAAGCTTACGCAAACAGTGGAATCAGGAGTTATTAGAGAAATTTTTTCTTTCATCAACAATATTGGAAGCCAGAACCTATAAGGCAGAAAAAAAAGCAGGTAAGCAGAACCCTTTTGAGCAAAATGAATTGGTTATTTGTTCAATAAATTTTGCAGCAAATAAAGATGAAGATCTCATGCTGCTACCTTGGGATCTGGTTGTCATTGATGAGGCACACAGGCTTAGGAACGTTTATAAGCCATCTAATAAATTAGCTAAAAAGATTAAAGCGGCACTGGCTAATGTTCCTAAAATTCTACTAACTGCGACACCCTTACAAAACTCCTTATTGGAACTATATGGCCTGGTTAGTTTTATTGATGAATATACCTTTGGTGATGTTAAAAGTTTTAGGGCGCAATATACAAGGGTGACCTCACATGCAGTTTTCGCAGAGCTAAAATCCAGATTGAAACCTATCTGTCACCGCACACTCAGGCGGCAGGTTTTAGAGTATATAAAGTACACCAACCGTGTGCCGATTACGCAAGAGTTTGTTCCCTCTCAGGATGAGCAAGACCTCTACGATATGGTCTCCAGCTACTTGCAAAGAGAAAACCTACAGGCCTTGCCATCAAGCCAAAGAAAGCTGATGACGCTGGTACTTCGAAAATTGCTGGCCTCATCTACGTTCGCTATAGCCGGTGCACTGGATTCACTGGTAAACAAACTACAAAAAATGCTTAAGACCAACAGTAAGCTGGAGAGCTATTTTGATGATTTTCCAGAGGAGGATAGCGACGAACAGGACTTACTAAGTGAATTACGGGATGAATATGGTCTGGATGAGGATGAGATATTACCTGAGCCGCTGACAAAGGGTGATATTGAAGCTATTGAGCAGGAAATAGATGAACTCTCTACTTTCAGAGATCTGGCAACTTCTATACAGGAAAATGCGAAAGGCCTGGCATTACTTGATTCACTAAAGATAGGTTTTGTAAAGGCCAGCCAATTGGGTTCACAGAACAAGGTAATCATATTTACCGAATCTCGTAGAACCCAAAATTACCTTGTCGAGCTATTAGGAAAAAATGGCTATGAAGATAAAATGGTTTTATTTAATGGCTCAAATTCCGATCCCCAGTCTCGACAAATACATGCAGACTGGAAACAGACGTATCAGGGCACGGATAAATTTAGCGGGTCAAGAACAGCGGATATGCGCTCAGCCTTAATTGATTATTTTAAAAATACTGCACAAATCATGATTGCAACAGAAGCGGCGGCAGAAGGAGTTAATTTGCAGTTCTGCTCGTTTCTGGTGAATTACGATTTGCCCTGGAACCCGCAAAGAATCGAACAGCGTATCGGGCGTTGCCACCGCTATGGTCAAAAGCACGATGTTGTTGTTATAAACTTTCTCAATAAGAAAAATGCAGCTGATCAACGTGTTTATGAACTCTTATCAGAAAAGTTCACTCTGTTTGATGGTGTTTTCGGTGCCAGTGATGAAGTGCTGGGTACCATAGAAAGCGGGGTTGATTTTGAACAGCGAATTATGGGCATTTATCAAAATTGCCGAAGTGAAGAAGAAATAAATTTTCAATTTGATTTATTGCAAGAAGACATGGAAGAGCAGATTAGTGTAGCGATGGATGATACTCGTCAAAAACTGCTGGAAAATTTTGATGCAGAAGTTCATGATAAATTAAAAATTAACTTAGAAGAAAGCAAAACATACCTGAATAAATATGAGCAAATGCTCTATAAAATCACACGGCGCATCCTGAATGAGCATGCCGTATTTGATAATCATAGTAGTGACTTTGAATTAACCACCAACCCATACCAGGATACTGCAAAAGGAAAAAATATACCTTTAGGTAAATACCGTATGGGTTCCCCAGATAACCGACCCATCGAAGATGCACATATTTATCGACCCGGTCACGCATTGGCACAGTGTTTAATCGAATCAATTTGTAACGAAGAACTACCCGCAGCAAGTATCACCTTTGATTACAGCAATCATCCACAAGATGTTGCAGCCATCGAAAATCTGGTTGGAAAAAAAGGTTGGTTAAGCCTGCAAAAACTGACCATAGATAGTGCAGAGTCTGAAGACCACTTACTACTCATTGCAATGACAGACGATGGTAATGAAGTCACTCAGAAACAAGCCGAACGAATGTTCTCACTGCCTGCGAGTATCACTGAATCCTCAATAAATATGGTCTCTGATATTGAAAATAATCTTGGGCAAAAATATAAAAAACGTAAGGCTGAAGTGTTAGATGACATAAGCAGCAGAAACGCCACGTTTTTTGAAGAAGAAATTACCAAACTCGATACCTGGGCAGACGATCTGAAAGAGTCCATCGAACGTTCAATTAAAGAACTGGACAAAGAAATACGCCAGGTGCGCAAAGAGGCAAAATTAGCCCCCACACTGGAGGAAAAGCTGGCGTTGCAGAAAAAGCAGAAAAAACTCGAAGCCCAGAGAAATAAAGACCGTCGTGAGCTATTTGATAAACAGGATGAAGTCGATGCGCGCCGTGAGGAAATGATATTGTCGATAGAAGAGAGATTATCAAAGAATATAACAGAGCAATGTTTATTTACTGTGCAATGGAGCCTTATATAAACGTCTGTAATTTTGTTTCCTACTCTTCAATGTGTGGAGTACGAAAAATTGTCTATAAATAAACTATAAGTATATTACTGTGATATATATTAAATTATCACTATTATTAGTTTTTATATTGCTGTATAAATAAACTATAAGTTTATTTATACACTATATTTTAAACTAAATACCGAAAAATCGGCTAGGCAGGTTAAATTGAGTCTGCAACAGGCAGAGAAAGGAACAAAGGCTATCAGCAAAATCAACAGCTTGCTGAACTCTGTGCCTGTGGGGATACCCATGACAAGTGCCTGGCTTGCTTCGCAGGGGGTGTCTCCTCAATTAGCGCAACGATACAAACTCAGCGGCTGGCTGGAGCCATTAGGTAAAAGTGCGTGGCTACGGGCGGGTGCTACCGCGAGCATGGTCGGTGCTGTGTTTGCCATGCAACAACAGCTTTCGTTAAAAGTCTGCCCAGCTGCCAGAACCGCCTTAGAGTTACTGGGGCGTGCGCATTATGTGCCGGTAGGTAAACCCGTATTACAGCTCAGCCTGGAATCCGATCAGCATATACCTATCTGGTTTAGCCAGCAGCCATTCGCCCAAAATTTCAGGGTAATCAACAGCACCGCATTATTTGATCCGTCCTATGCGGGATTAATCGACTGGTCTGCTGAAAATGTAACTATAAAAATCAGCTCCGCAGAGCGAGCCATGCTGGAATACTGTTATTTACTACCAAAATACGCAGATTTTGAAGAAGCTCGGCAATTAATGGAAGGACTGACAACGTTGCGACCAGAGCTAATACAAAGCTTGCTTTATGCCTGCCAATCGATCAAAGCAAAACGCCTGTTTCTAGCGCTGGCCAGCGTGGTCGGCCACCCATGGTATAAACAGCTCAATATAGAAGGAATAGACCTGGGTACAGGCAACCGTAGTGTAATGAGAAAAGGTATATTACACCCGCAATTTAAAATCACTGTGCCAGAAGAGTGGCTAGATACAGAACAGGACGGTTTTTGAAAATGAGGGAGTATTACCAAAAACAAGTGGGGTTATTACTGGATGTGTTACCCATTGTTAATAAATCGACGGTGTTTGCGCTAAAAGGTGGCACTGCAATCAATTTCTTTTTTAGAAACTGCCCCCGGCTTTCTGTTGATATTGATCTACATTATTTACCGGACAAAAATAGAGAAGAAGCGTTAGCTGACATTCTAAATGCACTGCAGGTGATAAAGTCCGATATTGAAAAAGCCTTTCCAGGCGCTAATGTTGTCATTGACTCGATAAAATATCATGCCTCAGTGCAATACAATAATGTACTGATAAAAATTGAACCCAATACGGTTATACGTGGCACATTATTACCAGCAGTCGAAATGCCGCTTTGTTCATTTTTAGTAAAAGAATTTAATCGTGAAATGAGCATAAAGTGTGTAGCAAAAGAAGAGTTATTTGCAGGCAAGCTATGTGCCGCTTTGCAGCGTCAACATCCACGTGATCTGTTTGATGTGTTGCTTTTATTAAACAAGGAAGACGGCTTAAGCAGGCCACTTCTTGATGCATTTATCGTGTATGTCATTAGTCAGGGAAAACCTATTAATGAAATGTTAAATCCGAATATCCACGACATCGAAAATCTATTTGTTAATCAGTTTAAGGGTATGACAAAAATGGACGCGATAGAGCTAGAGGATTTATTGCAGGTGCAAAAAAACCTGCCACAGGAAATTCTGAATCTTTTTACTCAGGCAGACAAAGCATTTATCTCGGGTTTTAAAAAAGGTAAACCAGACTGGCATTTAATCGCTTACCCTCATGCTAAAGCATTACCGGCGGTACGCTGGAAGCAGCTTAACTTACAGAAAATGGAAAGCCAGAAATATCAGCAGGCAATCGAAAAATTGGAAGCGGTTTTATATAGGGTGAAATAAGGGTGAAAAATGACTGAACAAAAACAAATTTTATCCGCTCAGGAATATCTGGCACAGGAAATTATCGATGCTCTAATCGAGAAAAAACTGATATCAGCCAATAAGAAGAAAAAATTGACACAACAAGTAGCAATGGGTTTGCTTGATGCAGAAGACTGGACGCTGTTAATTGATATGGCAACAGAGCAAGAAGCGAATAATGGGCAGGCAAGTGATGCCGAGTAAAATAAATGACTGAGCGAATAAAAAAACTGAGTATACAGGGCTTTCGGGGGGCAACCCAACCACTCGATTTGTCGTTTGATACAAAAAAACCGGTGATATTAATTTTCGGTGAAAATGGCAGTGGCAAGTCTACCATTGTTGATGCGTTGGAATGTGTGGGAAGTGGTTCAACCGCCTTTGTGGACGACTGGAAACTGGGAAAAGGCAAAAGAAAAGAAAGCTATATACCGACGCTAGGTAAAAATATTAATGATGTAAAAATATCACTCGAATTCGGTGAGAAAGAGTATAAAGCCAGCTTAAATGCACGGGGGGTGAAACTCTGTAATACTCCGGGCAGGCCTCACACCAAAGTGTTGCGTAGAAAATCCCTACAGGCCTTTATCGATGCCGACCCGGCGCAACGCTACAAAGAAGTTGCAAGCTTTCTCGATATTCCACAAATAGAAGCCTCTGAACTCACCCTTCGCCAGGCCTACAAACAAGCCAAAGACAGCTTCGACTCAGCCACCCGTGCCAGTGTGCAGGCACAGGAAACATTGCATGGGCTATGGGAAGCCGAAGGGAGCCCGGGGCATGCAAAAGAATTCAAAAATGCAGAAGCCTGGGCAAGGCCACAAACAGAATCAGATGTTGAAACCTTGCAGCAGGAACTGGCAAAGTTAAAGGCAGGTATTAAGCACACTGATAACCTGACAAAAAACTATCAAGCCTATCAGCAGGCAAGTGATGAGCTAAAACAGGCTAATGAAAAACTTAAACTGGTAAAAGAAAATCTGGCAGAAATAGAAGCCGCCGAAACTAAAAGCAATGCACAACTGGTTACCCTGCTGGAAGATGCAAAAGACTATTTACAAGCCAGCCCGGATAAAGTCTGCCCGGTATGTGAACAAACCGAAATCGAAGCCGAACAACTGGTGCAGCGTCTCGCGCAGCGTATAGATGGGATGGATCAGTTAAAGCAGGCCAATGCCGCCATTAAACAGGCAACCACAAACCAGCAAACCAAAACCGAACTGCTGCAACGGGCAGAAAAAAATATGTTAAATACGGCACAAAGCTCACAGCTGCATTTTGTAAAAGAACTTACCGACGAACAATCCATTAAATATCTTGTGGAACAAAAAAAAGAAGAGGCTAAAGAACAGGCATTGGCATTAGCCAGTGCTTTAAATGACGAACTCAGCTCACAGAGAGATGATCTGCAAATCTTCTTAGATAAATTACAAAAGCAAATTCATACTCTGAATAGCATCAAACAACTCATTGCCACATTAGATGAAAAAGCCAACGAAGCCCAGCAGGCTGAAACCGTACAGAAAAAGCTCGGGCTGGCGGTTGAAATATTTGAATCAAAACGTAAAGCCTATGTAGAAACCGTACTGCTGGAAATAGCCACATCCGTGGATGAGCTTTACCAAAAAATTCACCCACAGGAAGATTTGGGCCACTTAAAGCTCAAGCTGGATGATCGCCAACGGGGGTCATTGGTCTATGGCGTGGCATTTAAAGATCAGCAGGATATTCATCCACAGCCCTATTACAGTGAATCGCACCTTGATACCCTGGGTTTGTGTATCTTTTTGGCGTTGGCTAAACGTGGTAATACAGATAAAACCATCGTCATACTCGATGATGTGCTGGGTTCGGTCGATCAGCTGCATCTAGCGCGTACACTGGATATGTTGCTGGGCGAATCAGACAGCTTTGCACAAATAATTATGACCACGCATTATCGGCCATTACGTGATCGTTTTCGTTATGCACATAACCCAACAGCTCCTGTGCAGTTAATTGAATTAAAACCCTGGAATTTTGAGCAGGGCATTCGTAGTGGTAAGACCAAACTTTATGTGGATGAACTCAGGCAACAACTAAAAGAAGATGATTTCAGGCGTGATGTGGTTGCATCACAGGCAGGGCAGTTATTTGAAAACCTGCTTGAATTTATCAGCCGTGCCTATCGCTGCAAAGTGCCCCATACCATAGAGCCGCGTTTTACGTTTGGTGAGCTATCCAGTGCGCCGAATAAAGAGTTAAAGAAAAACCTAAAAATAGTTAGTCAGATAGGCGATGATGAAACCATCGAAACTGAAATATTGCCAATCTATGAAAAGCTGAATTCAGCAATCTATGTGCGTAACCTAGTTGGTTGTCATTTTAATCAGTGGGCAGGTGAATTGAGCGATCAGGATATAAGAGAGATGGCAGAACTGTCACTGGAACTGGCGGATGCTTTCATCTGCATTCATTGTGGTAGCTTACCCGTCAGTAACAAGTCGGGAAGTTATTGGGAATGCCATTGTAAAAAAACACAAATGCACCCACTGCAGCAACCAAAGAAATAATTTAAGCGAATAAAAATGGCAAAACATAAAAACAAACTCGAACTCACCTGGATAGGCAAAGACAAGTGCCCCAAACTTGAGCCACGTATTTTGCTGGAAGACCCGAGTAAAACCTATCATGCAAAACAGCGTGTCACGGATAATGACATTTTTGATAACAAATTGATCTTTGGTGATAACTTGCTGGCATTGAAGGCGTTAGAACAGGAGTATGTGGGGAAAGTTAAATGTGTGTTTATTGACCCACCATATAATACTGGCAGCGCTTTTGAACATTATGATGATGGAATTGAACACTCACTTTGGTTGTCATTGATCAGGGAAGATCGGAAGAGCACACGTCTGAACTCCAGTCACACTGATATATCTCGTATGCCGTCTTCTGCTTGAAAAAAAAAAAAAAAAAAAAACAAAACAATTGTCATGTAAGTAAAGAGATA
>CAJVYT010000046.1 GCA_913009765.1 uncultured candidate division Zixibacteria bacterium | reverse complement strand
AACCGGTCGACGGTCAGCACTCGTTCGATCTTTTAATAAAGTCAGGGTTCTTATCTTTTTCTCTTTTTTTTTTTTTAATGATACGGCGACCACCGAGATCTACACTCTTTCCCTACACGACGCTCTTCCGATCTATATAGACAAATCTCAATCTCTATCATTTTCTAAAATATCTGATTCCAAACTACTTATTCAAGCACCCAAAAACTCTGTTCTGCTCATTCATGTCAAAAACGTAAATCAAAAAGTCAGGTGTACAGGGATCCTGAACTACGAAACATTATCTACTAAAAAGAACGCTGTTTCAGATTTTTTCACTTATGACATCTCAAAGATAGAATCACAACAAACAATCACAATTTTGACCATAGACAATTAATATCTTCTTTTCCACTTCAAGTTTGACTTTTTAAGCAATTACACCGTTATTCTTTCCATGAAGTTTATAGATTATGTTGAAGTCGAAATATCAGCCGGAAATGGCGGGCATGGATGTGTTTCTTTCCACACCGAAAAATTTATTCCAAAGGGTGGTCCAGACGGTGGTGATGGCGGTCATGGTGGATCAGTATTTGTTGTTGCTGACCCTCAATTAACAACTTTGCTGGACTATCGTTATAAACGGCATTATAAAGCTGAAAAAGGTCATAATGGTGAAGGACGACAACGAACAGGTAAAAAAGGCAAAAATATAACTCTCAGGCTTCCGGTTGGGACAGTAATCAAAGATAATGATACCGAGCAGATAATTGTTGACCTCGATGAAGCCGGAAAAGAATTCATGATTGCCAAAGGCGGACGAGGAGGTCATGGCAATGAATATTATAAATCTGCGGTTAATCAGTCACCTCGAAAAGCTCAAGATGGGTTTCCGGGTGAAGAAAAAAAGATTTCGCTAGAACTCAAACTTCTTGCCGATGTCGGCTTAGTCGGTCTTCCAAATGCCGGTAAATCGACCATTCTTTCATCTTTTTCAGCAGCACGCCCAAAAATTGCCGATTATCCTTTTACAACGCTTGTACCTAATCTCGGTATTGTCAAACTTCGAGAATTCAAATCTTGTGTTATGGCGGATATCCCGGGGCTTATCGAGGGTGCTTCTGACGGCAAAGGGTTAGGGCATCAGTTTTTACGACATATTCAACGAACAGGTCTCCTGCTCTATGTAATAGATATAAATGAGCTTGATATTGTCCAAACTCGTGAAATTTTAGAAAAAGAATTACTGAAATTTGATAAAATGTTAATCAAACGCCCTTCAATTACGGTTATTACTAAAATCGATACGATCTCAGAAAGTGACTTAAAAGATATTTCCAAAGAGCTTCCAAATGATTATATTTATATTTCAGCGGTAAGCCGTATGGGTGCTAAATTCTTTTTAGAAGAGATTGAGAGGACACTTGATCAACAACGAATGTAAAGAAAAACTAACGGACATAATTGCACTCCTGCGTTTGCCCGGAATAGGACGAGGGCGGTTTCACCATCTAATTAAAGCCTTTGGCACTCCTGAACATATTTTTAAAGCATCAATTAAACAACTTGAAGAAGTACCTCAAATTTCTCATGCGGCAGCATCAGCAATTCATAACAATATTGATTTTGATGAAGCAAAAAAATATACCTCAAAAATAATCCAATTAGGATGGAATGTACATTTTCACAATGATAACTCTTTTCCAAAACAATTATTTTCAATCTCACCCAAAGAAATCCCTCCGGTTCTGTTTTCAATAGGCAAAGAAATATCATTTGATGATAAACTAATCGGCATTGTCGGAGCTCGTCATGCTACCGAATATGGTAAACAATTCACCTATTCACTGGCATCAACTCTTGCACTCAGAGGAATCATTGTTGTCTCGGGTATGGCAGAAGGTATTGATTCTGCCGCCCATAAAGGAACACTTGATGCCAAAGGACACACTGTTGCGGTGTGGGGAAGTTCATTAGATAAAATATATCCCCCCTCAAATAAACAATTAGCAGAAAAAATCAAAAATGAAGGTACTGTTTTTTCCGAATATCTTCCGGGCACTTCACCGATGAAAACTCATTTTCCTCAACGGAACAGAATTATTGCCGGATTTTCAGATGGCATCGTGGTTGTCGAAGCCGGACAAAAATCAGGTGCATTAATTACAGCTGAAATAGGTCTTTCTTACGGTAAACAACTATTTGCTGTACCCGGACTTCCTGCTGCAAAAATGTCAAGAGGAACAAACCAACTCATTAAAAATGGAGCCAGACTGATAACATCAATTGATGATATTTTTGAAGAATTACCTCTTCTCAAAGGAGAGATTGCGGCTAAACAGTTTGTCAGGCTTCCCGATATGACTGATATAGAAAAAAAAATTGTACATTTATTTTCAGATGGACCAAAACAAGTTGACAATATCTCAAGAGAAGTTAGTTTAGCTGTTCCTGAATTAATGGGGTTTTTATTAGCATTAGAACTAAAAGGAATTGTAAAAGAGCTTTCAGGTAAACGGTTTATGCTCTCAGAAGAATACGCATGATTAAAAAGACGACTAAAATTATCAATAAATTAGGTCTTCACGCCAGACCTTCGGCATTATTAGTGTCTACTGCCTCCAAATTTGAATCGGAAATTTATTTTACTAAAAATGGTTTGCGAGTAAACGGCAAATCTATTATGGGGGTTATGATGTTAGCTGCTGAACAAGGAGCAGAAGTAACAGTTGAGGCTGAAGGAGCCGATGAAGAATCAGCTGTTGATGCTCTTATTGAAGTAATATCATCCGGTTTTTCTGAAATAGACTAATATTAAACTTGCATTTTTGTCTCATCTCAACTTAATTTTCCCTGTATAACATTATTATGGAAGAAAAATGAGCCCGAATAAAAAAGTAATAAAAAGTTCTGTTATTTCCGGTGGTATTATTCTCGGTTATGCCCGAGTAATTCTGCCCGGAGATACAGAAGTTCCCGAAATAGCTGTACCGGTATCTAAAGCGGCAGACGAGATGGCTGCTTTACATAAAGCTATTGAAGAAACCAAAATGGAATTACGGGCATTACGAGATTCTGCAGCCAAAAAAATTGGTTCACCTGTGGCAAAAATTTTTGATGCACAATTAATGATTGTTTCTGATTCTGAATTTTTAAAAGATGTGAACTCAAAGATAAAATCTGAAAAACGAAATGCCGGTTTTATCTATAATAAGTTAATCCATGATGCTGTTATTCCACTCAAACGTTCAACTGATGATTATTTACGACAAACAGCAGTTGATATTGAGGCTGTTAGGAGTCGTGTTCTTTCACATCTTACCGGATTTGATAAATGTGATTTAAAATTTCCTCTTAATACAATCTTAGTAGGGAAACGATTTACCCCCGGAGAAATTTTAGGATTTCGTCAAAGAAAAGCTATCGGTTTTTTAGTAAGTGAGGGCGGTCGGAACTCACACATGGCACTTATCAGTCGCGGGCTTATGCTTCCGGTATTATTAGCTAAAAATATCCATCTGCATATAAAAGATTATAGCAGATTAATTCTTGATGGTCTCAAAGGGGAGATTATCGTTAATCCAACCGATGATGATTGGAGAGAGTATCTAAAGCTTAAGAAAAAACAAGGTTCTGTATCAGTTACAAGAATTAAAAAACTTACTCAAATCCCTCCGCAAACATTGGATGGTAAGACAATTCAAGTAGGTGCTAATCTTACCCTTCCCGGTCCGGTAGATGAAATATTATCAGATAAAAATATTCCTGTCGGGTTGTATCGTACCGAGTTTATGTATCTTTCTTCTGGTACATTTCCAACCGAACAGGAACAATATGAGTTTTATGCAGGTATTGCCGCTCAATACAAAAACAGTTGTGTTACTATGCGTACTTATGATTTAGGGTATGATAAAATCGGAAATTCTGATTCATGGGGATATGAAGAAAATCCTGCTCTCGGATGGCGTGGTATTCGCCCGATGCTTGAGATGACAGCAATTTTTAAAACTCAAATTAGAGCGATACTGCGGGCATCTATCAATAAAAATATGAAAATTATGCTGCCAATGATTTCTGATATTACAGAATTGGAAAAAGCAAAAAGGTTGATTCGTCAGGTAATGTTTAAACTGAACAAAGAACAGATTCCATTCGATAAAGATATTAAAATTGGTATTATGATTGAAATTCCTTCAGCAGCTTTAACAGCAGACCTGCTTGCTGCCAAGGTTGATTTTATGTCGATAGGTACCAACGATCTCACACAGTACACTTTGGCAGTAGACCGTATGAACAATAAAGTTGCATATTTATATTCCGCATTCCATCCATCAGTACTCAATCTTATTGCTCTTACTGTAAAAGCATGTAAAAAACATAATATTCCAATCTCTATTTGTGGTGAGGTTGCCGGTGATTTATCGGCACTGCCTCTGTTTATAGGCATGGGTGTTGATATGCTGTCTATGAATCCGGGGAAAATATTTGATCTCTGTCGTCTGGTTAAAAAAATAGATTCAACGATGGCACGTCATTTAACAGAATCTGTCTTGAAAAGTGATAAATTACATGATGTTATTAAGAATCTTCAAAACTATAAAATAGAACTTGAAAAGAAAACCATATCAAAAAGGAAATAATAAATTGTCTCTGCTCAATGATGTTGAAAAAATAAGAGAAGTAGATCCAGAAAATATGTACAACTGTATTTTTGATCTACCGGAGCAAATGGAAGAAGCTCTCAAAATAAGTAATAACTGGAAAATAAATCCCGATGATTTTCCTGAAATAAAAAATATTGTTGTAATCGGTATGGGTGGTTCTGCTATCGGTGGTGATTTGGTGCGTTCATTTCTTGCATCAAAACTGTTAGTGCCATTCCAAGTTGTACGTAATTATGTTTTACCCGAATATGTTGATGATGAAACTCTTGTTATCGTTTCATCTTACAGCGGCAACACAGAAGAAACTTTAGCAGCACTTGATGATGCTATCGGACGTAAGGCTATGATTGCCGCAATTTCGACTGGAGGTATGCTTGAAGATGTTTGTAAACTCAACGAAATACCGATGGCTAAACTTCCTGAAGGTCTTCAGCCAAGAGCAGCAATCGGATATTCATTTATTCCGACGTTATTGTTTTTTGAAAAGATTAAATTAGTAAAAAATTTAACCAAAGAAGTTGAGTCGACAATCAAATTATTGCAGCAAACCCGTACAGAATTTATCGAAGACAATAATATCGACAGTAATCCCGCCAAGAAAATGGCAAAAAATATTTTCGGAAAAATTCCTATTATTTATACCGGACCTACGATAACCGATGTGGTTGGTATCAGATGGAAAGGGCAAATGTGCGAAAATGCAAAAAATTTAGCGTTTGTAAATCATTATTCCGAATTTAATCACAATGAATTAGTCGGATGGGCTGATTCTATCAAAAAATTCAAAAAAAACTTAATTGTTCTGCAGCTGCATGATACTGATGACCATATTCAAATTGTACAGCGGATGGATATTGTGCATAAACTGATTTCTGAACTCGGTGTTGAAGTTATTGAAATAAACGCTATTGGTGCATCACCGCTTGAAAGAATTTTTTATCTGATACAATTAGGTGATTTTGTGTCGTATTATTTGGCAATTCTCAATGACGTAGACCCATCTCCGGTTAAAGTGATTACTCGTCTAAAAGGTATGCTTGCATCAAACAAAAAGTAGAATAAGAAAAATAATATATACTGAATTTCTTTTGAAAGGTTAGGGTATGCCCGAACCTTTCTTCTGCCAATAATAATTACATAACGAAGTTGACCGCTCCTTTGAAAAGACATATATTTGACAAGTCAAAAAACAGGGAATTATACTGTATAAGCGAATAAAGGATTATGAGTGGCATCTATAAATGAAAAAAAACGAGCTTATTATGAAGAATATTCACTTTTCTTGGGCAAAATATGTCTTAAGCTCGGCTTAAAACCGAATTATATCACCATTTTTTCTTTTTTCTCAGCAATTGTTTCCGGTATTTATTTTTGGCGGGGAGAGATGCTCTGGGGTGTTTTTTGGATGCTGATTACATCTATTGCCGATATGCTTGACGGTTCAACAGCAAGAGCCGGAAATCTTGGAACAGTCTTCGGTGGCATTTTTGACCATGTCATAGACCGTTATGGCGAGTTTTTTATTTTAGCAGGTATCACTCTTTCGGGAGCGGTTCATCCCGGATGGGGACTTTTTGCCCTGTTTGGTATGCTGATTGCAAGCTATACTCGGGCAGCAGCGGAATCTATCGGGAAAATTGAAAACTGTGCAGTCGGTATTATGGGGCGTACCGAAAAATTTCTTTTGATAATCGCCGGTTCCATTGCAGAACATTGGCTTCCGGTCGGAAACTGGCCTAAAGCGGGATGGTTGGAATTTGCTTTGATAGTTGTCGGAACGACATCAGTTATTACCGCATTTCAGCGTTTACGCTATGCTCAAAAAGTTTTGGGCGATAAAAAAGAAGTGTAGTTATTATCATATAAATATATTTCGACAAACTTAGTGTACGAATCAAGAATTTTTATACATATAGCAATACTCCTCTCCGGCTTTGTAGGAAAGGAGTTGAGGAAAGAAAATAGGAGAGTCTTATTGTTTTGTCAGGTCTCGGAGAGACCTGACCTACTTTTCTCAGCATGACATAATTAAATACCATCTCTTGACAACCTCCCCACAAAGCAGTTATATACCAAAAAATTGAAACTGAAATGAAAGGTCTTACACATTGATTACAGCATTTGGAAATCCGGTCTACGACTATATAAAAACACAAAAAGTTGATACCAAAGAACGTATTCTTTCAGGTTGTTCAACAAACGCATTACTGGCACTTTCAAAAATGGGTGAGCAGACTAACTTAATCGGGGCTGTCGGAGATGACTACAAAGAACGGTTTGCTGCTGATTTAGAAAAATTTGGTATTACATATATTATCACACCGTCAAATGAAACAGGCGGGTTCTCTTTAATTTATTATGATGATTTCGGTAATCGCACTCTGGATTTACTTGGTAGAGCAAACAATATCGAAAATATAAAACCCGAATGGTACAAAGATTCCAAAGCGGTGCTTATAGGACCTATCTTGGGAGAAGTTTCATTTGAGCAGATAAAAGAAATCAGAACCAATTTTAACGGACTCTTTTTCTGTGACCCGCAGGGGCTTCTAAGGTCTGCCGATGAAAACGACAGAATTTCACACTCAGCACCTGATGGTATCAAAGAAGCACTAGGTCAGTTTGATATTGTAAAACCTAACGAGCTTGAGGGTAAAGTTCTTACCGGTATAGACTGCCGAGAGAACCCTTATGAGGCTGCCAAAATGATTCATTCGTGGGGACCAAAAATTGTTATAGTTACTCTTGCTGAATTAGGTTCTGTTATTTATGATGGCAATAACTTTATTGATATTCCGCCGTATGGAATTGATTTAGTCGATGCGACCGGTGCCGGGGATACTTTTATGGCGGGTTTTACATTTGAATATCTCAAGTCCAAAGATTTACGACAGGCAGGATGCTACGCATCGTGTACATCTTCAATTATGATTGAAAATGTCGGTCCTGATTTTAAAATGAGCGAAGAAATGATACGCAAACGTCAGCAGACACTGCTTGCAAAAACTGATTTCAAAGTTGATGTTGGAGTGAACCGGCAGTCAATTTCATAACAAAATAATAAAAAGAACTTGTAAAGACGGAATATATTTACATTCCGTCTTTTTTTTGGATAAATCTGTCGCTTTTTCAACCAAAATTATGTATAATAATAAAGAGATATAACACAACGCAAAAAACTTTAAGTAAATTCAAATTGGTGTGAAAAATACACCAATGGGAGAGGTTTATGTTTACAAAAATAAAACAAGCAATACTGCTGACTTTGTTAGTGTGTGCAGTCCAACCGGTTTATGCAAATAATACGTTTACAATTGAGGATTATGTTCCCTTAAAATTCATTGATTTGATTTGGAAATTAGATGGAGATTTAGATGGATCAGCGAGAAATTCAAAAAGTGGCTCAGAGGGACAATTAAGTTTTGACTCTTTTGGAAAAGAAAACAATAGTTCGTATTCTTTTAGATTGAGCTCTTCAATGAAATATGAGAATGAGACCTTAGAGGATTATTTGAAAACTTCACTTTCTATTCAAACCTCATTTAATAGTTCATCATCAGATTATTATAATAAAGGGGAATATGGGATTCCAACAAATCAAAGTAATCTTTTAAAAGAGAAATACTCAAGAAAAGATACCCGGTTGCGTTTTTCCCCACAAACGACGTATAAAAAATATTTTGTTAATGACCTTTTTTATTCTGTCATTTTAAGTGGAAGTTTTGATTTCACTTTTTCAGTAAAAGATGAATTAGAACATGATGAATACAATTATCATTATATAAATAATCGGCATTATAACGATATTGTTTACTCTTTTCAGAAGAGTGATATTGAACGTAGAAGAAATAGAGCTTCATTTAATTTTTTAATTGGTAATGGAAGACAATATGTCGGTAAATTTGCATTCACAGCATATAATATGATTGAAGAGTTAAAGAAAAAAGGGCTGCTTCTCAAACAACCTGATAAAGCTATTATGGTAGCTCTTACAGATATTATATATCAATATGAAAATAGTCACACCATTGATAGGCGTCTGAAAAAAAATTGAAAAATATGATGCGATTTATTCGTTTTTACTTGATAATAAAATAGTGAAAGAGAATAAACATCTTGGAATGCTTTTAGTTCAAGATGCGTTTGATATGTTTCCAAGAGAACTAAGAAGATTTGGATTTTCAAAAAGTATAGGGGTCGGTTTTAAATATTATTATCGAGGCTATGACTTAAAAGGAGATAAAAACTCTCAAATTTTATCTTATCAGTATGAATCCGATACGCCATACGATATTGATACCACTCAAAATTACACTGCAAATTCAAAACAGTCTTCTCATTTAGGTGATGAGTCGTTGTTAAAGTATATTATTGCGTTATTTTCATATAATAAACCAATCAACATGAAATGGCAAATTGATGCTTCGGCAACTGCACGTTACTATTTTGATTCGTATGAAATAAACTCAACAGATATCCAGAAAAAATATGATTTTAGTCTAACTAATAAAGTTACTTATTTTTATAGTTCACGAACTATTTGGTGGTCATCAGTTTCTTATGGATATTTAAGAAATAAAATAGATTATAATACGAATTATTATTCGTATTCTGATAGAGATAGTAAAAGATGGAATTTAAATTTAAGTTCAAATTTGGAATATCGTTTGAATATTCCTACTACTATAAGAGCCAGAATTCAATATCGTAATTCAGATGATGAAAATATTTATAATGATAACTTGAGGTATTCTGACGGTACTAATTTTAACTTCTCGCTTTCGTTGTCTCATTATATATATTAAATCTATGACCGATATAGATGCTGTATCATGATGATAATAATTAGAATTGCCACAAAAGATGATATCAATTCAATTATTTCATTTGATAAAATGGCACAGATGCACTCAGAAAGAATCAAATATATCAACCGTGTTGTCAATGCGGGTGAATGTTATGTAGGTACTTCCGATTCTCAAATTATTGCTTACGGAGTTTTAATTATAATTTTTATGAATACGGGATGATTGATATGATTTATGTGCATACTGATTTCTGTAGAAGAGGAATCGCTACTCAATTTTTGAATTTCTTTGAGAAGATATGTAAAACCGATAAATTGTTTACCTCAACCAATGAATCCAATCAACCAATGCAAAAATCACTGGAAAAAGCCGGTTTTCAAAAAAGTGGGATAATTTACAATCTTGATGAAAATGACCCCGAAATTGTTTATTTCAAACAAGTTACCCCCAACATCACTTAATTTTAATTGCAACTTAATTTCAAAATCAGTATATTTTTACAAAATTTTGGAGAAAAATATGTCTGATATAGTACAAAAGTTTAAAGAAGAAAGAGAACGCCTAAATGAACTTATCTTAAAACGAGATAATATCAATATCAAACGTTTTTTTTCAATTGATAACGCAGTATATCGTGATGGTGCTTTAGACAGTAAAACCAAAGAAATGCTTGGACTGGTTGCATCTTTAGTGCTGAGGTGTGATGACTGTATAACATATCATCTTACTCAGGCTAATTTAGCCGGTGTAACAGATAAAGAGTTTGATGAAATTATGTCTATCGGCTTAATTGTCGGTGGCTCAATAACTATTCCACATTTAAGAAGAGCAGTTGATGTATGGACAGAATTAAAAAAATAATTTGTATATGTATACTATTTCTTAGCAGTTCTGTTTTAGCAGAACAAACAGACCAGTTTAAAAAACAGCTTGAAGATTACAAGGCAAGATATAATTTTTATTCTATAAAAGATACCTTGTATACAATAAAATCAGAGCTTGAACTGCCTCAGGGGTATTCGTATGTAGACCCAACAGACAGCTTATCATATTCTTACTGGATTGCCAATTTTCCAATATGGAATCAATATAAGCCTGTAGGGAATTGGAAACATAGGAAACAGTTCAATTCTGATGAAGTCTCACGGGTCATACATCTTCCATGGCAGGGACCTGCTTTCAAGGATGTTGCTATTCCGGTTCGTCTACTGGGTGAGTACGGTTTTCAATTTAACAATCGACTTGCTTTTCAAATAATGCCCAAAGCCGGAGAGATGATTACGTATAAAAAATGGTTACAAGGAAAACCTGCGTATAATCAAAGAGGAGAGTTGCTTTTCAAAGAGGATATCTTAAAAGATGATACCGAAAATGAATACTATCGATTTATACTTTTTAGTATGCAAAATGTAAATTTTGAAAGTATCACAAAATCTTGTGATACGGTACTTATTGATAGTGTACAAGCCGGGGATATGTTTATCGCCTATGACAAAACAGGCAAAAAAGGTAAACTCTATATTATTTTCCATTTGATTTCAGATGATTCAGGTAATATTATGTATTTAGTTGCAAATGGATGTCCTGAAGCGTGTGACCTATACATCCCCAAAGTAAATGAGAACCGCGATAACCCTTGGATTACTATAAAACAATTACGACAATTAACAAATGAGTACAATAATAGTAAATTTTATCGTTTTAAAACAATAACGAATGACAACATTGAATAATAATGTTTTTTAAATTGGTTAAATGTTTTAAAAAACATCTAAAACGAAATACCTTTTTCAAAAGGTATAAAAGAGGTAGAGCTTGGAATTAGTACATTCACACCCTTGGGCAACAAATAAATATGAGGCTATTGAAATACAAAGAGAACTGGCAAAATCTATTGAAATACTTCCCAATTATGATGATATTAATTATATAGCATCAGTAGATACCGCTTATGGCAAAAATGCCGATATTGTGTTTGCATCTGCGGTGTTGTGTACTTTTCCGGAAATAGAAGAGGTAGAACGACGGTCACATTATGGCGAAGTTAGTTTTCCGTATATCCCCGGTATGTTTTATTTTCGTGAGGGTCCAACCATAATAAAAGCTCTTGAGAAATTAAACCAGCAGCCGGATTTACTTATTGTCCATGGGCATGGTATCGCCCACGTAAAAAACTGTGGTGTCGCTTCTATGATTGGTGTTGGGTTTGATATCCCATCAATTGGTTGTTCCAGAAAATTACTCACAGGCTTTGTCAAAGAAATACCTTCAACAAAAGGAAGCAGCCAGCCGATTATCTATCGGGATAGAGAGGTCGGTATAGCATATCGTACGAAAGACAATGTCAAGCCGCTCTTTATTTCACCGGGGCATAAATGTGATATCCCATTTGCTAGAGATATAGTTGTAAGAAACTTAAGAGGCTATCGAATGCCGGAACCTTTAAGATTTGCTCATTTATCGGCAAATAAATATAAACGGTATATTGAAAAAAAATTTGCCGCCAAACCAATTTATCTCAACGAAGCGAACGATGAATAATGCAGCATACTGAACTTGAAAAAAAAATCCTTACCATTTCTTCAGAAATGTCTGCACAACAGATTATATGGCGAAGATATTTACATCAATATCCGGAAATTTCAAATAATGAATTTGAAACAACAAAGTATCTTGCGAATGAATTAAAAAAACTTTCAATTAAAACGAAAAAACTCAAACTGCCAACCGGACTTACAGCAGAAATAAAAGGAAAATACCCCGGTCCGATTGTTGCAGTACGAACAGATATTGATGCTCTGCCGATTTTAGAACAGACGAATCTTGTCTTTCAATCAAAAAATAAAGGATGTATGCACGCTTGCGGACATGATATGCACATGGCTGTTGTTTTAGGGACAGCCGCGGTTTTACAAAAGATGAAAGATGAACTGCATGGTTCAGTGCGGTTTTTGTTTCAGCCTTCTGAAGAAATGCCGCCGGGCGGGGCAAGACCTATGATAGAAGAGGGTGTACTGCAAAATGTTCAAATGATTTTTGGACTGCATGTTGACCCTCATCTGAAAACCGGAAAAATAGGACTCCGTGATGGTGTTAGTATGGCATCTGTCACCGACTTTGATTTAATTGTTTACGGCAAATCAGGACATGCCGCCAGACCTCATAATACAGTTGATGCCATAGTAACAGCTGCCGAAGTTATCGAATCACTCCAAAAAATTGTCTCTCGGGAAATTGACCCAATCGATTCGGTCGTGATTACATTTGGCAAAATTTCAGGAGGCTACGCCCGCAATGTTATCTGCGACCGAGTTCATATAGTTGGTACTATTCGAACCCTATCCACAAAAGCATCAAAAGATGTCCCCAAAAAAGTGAAACGAATTGCTCAAGCGATTTGCAAAGCTCACGGAGCAAAAGTGGAAATGTTTATAAAGGGTGAGTATCCGGTTTTAGTAAATGATTTCTCTACAAACGAAATTCTCCAAAAAAATTATATCTCACTTTTTGGAAAAAATAAAATAGAACAGACTGCACAGGTTTTAGGCGGTGAAGATTTTGCCTGTTATTTAGAACATGTCAAAGGTGCCATGTTTAGGCTTGGCGTGAAAAATAAAAAAATTGAAGCGGATAAACCATGGCATTCTCCAAAGTTTATCGCCGATGAAGAGGCACTTTATTTTGGTACTTCTCTGATTTCAGCTTCAGTTATAGACTCTTTGGGAAAACTCTCAAGATGAAAAAACTTATCTTTTTATTTCAGTGTATAATAATTCTCTTTTGTATCAACTCTCTATCAGCAGGAACTAAAATTGATATTGTCACCTATGCTGATTTTTCACATATTAGAGATATCGCAGTATCTATGGATAATGCCTATTTTGCTACATCTGAGGGTGTAATAAAATATAATAAATCTTCCGATGAATGGCAAAAACCACTAAATGGAAGCCCCGGAATTGATTATCGAAATATTTATAAAATATATGTAGACCAATTTGATGAGAAGTTATATGCTCGTACAGAAATGAATGCCTATGAATATGATATTCTTTTTGAAAGTTGGTTTTACGTCAATGAAATTCCTACGATAAATAATCCTGCAAAAGAAATTGCACCTTCACCAATCATGTATGTCCCTGCAGATTATATATATACCGGTAATGGATACATACAAGATGCCAAGGGGATTCAGTATCCCATTAATAGTATGATTGATGACGGTTCTGGAGAGAAATGGCTGTCTATATGGGGGCTGGGTGCCGCAAAAACAAACAGTTCCGATATTATTGAATTTCTTCCTTATGGATTAATTCAAAATAGAGTGAATACAATTTTTTACGGCGATGGAACACTAATTGTTGGTGGAGATAATATAGGCACAGCACGAACAGGCATAACTTTTTTCGATTATGATAATAATACATTCTCGTACAAAGAATCCGGTCTTACTTTTGAATTTCCTTCTGATGATATTAAATGTATTGAAGAAGATAGTGATTTTTATTATATCGGTACTTCCGGTGGTTTAAAAATATTAGATAAAGAGAGTTTAGAAGTTGTCAAAAATATTAGTGAACGCAATGGCTTAGTTGATAATAGACTGCTATCATTAAAAAAAATTAAAAATAAACTGTATATAGGCTCTCTCAATGGTCTGCAAGTGTATTCAGAAAAAACAGATTCATTAAAGTTAGTCTATTCTAACCAATTTCAAAATCAAGAAATTTATGATTTAGAATTAGTTGATTCAACACTTTGGATTGCATCAGCAGTTGGAGCATTTCAATTACATTTGGATTCACACAAATTAAAAAAATTTAGAGACCCCCGTAAAATAGCTTTTAGTAGAATTTATAATATTGAACATAAAGACGATAACCTCTTTATAGCATCTTCAAACGGTATGGTGCGGTTAAATTTAAAAACCGGAAAAACAACGCCGTATCTCTCTGACTCCCACGGAGCTAATTATAGAGCATTGGCAGTGAACGATAATGTTGCCTTTATTTCAACCAATTTTGGCTTTACGATGTTTTATTTAGATGATGATGGCTATTCAAATGAAAGAGAGTTTACCACATCAGACGGGCTTCCTTCACAATTTGTATTTGACCTTCTATTAGACGGCGACTACCTTTGGATTGGCTCAGATAGAGGGCTTTCCCGCTTTTTATGGAATGACCCGGACAGAATTGACTAATCCAACGGGCTAATGAACCATTTTATATTGATTCTGTATTTTTTTTATTGTACTATGTATGTATGAAAGAAAGTATAGTATTCTATGACTAAATTATTTGAAAATCTTTGGTTAAAAATTATTGCCCTCTTTTTTGGACTGTTGCTTTGGTTTCATGTTGCAACTGAGAAAAACTACACATATCAGCTCTATCTTCCGGTTTCTAAAATTATTTTAAAAGATGGATTAACTCTCAATTCAAAACCACCGGATTCCTTGATGGTGACAGTCTCGGCAACAGGGAAACAGTTAATGCGAAAAAAATGGCGTTCCAGAGGACTCAAAATTATTGCGTCTCAATTTACAAGTGGACAATATGATTTAAATTTAAATACTTCCAATGTCTTGATAACATCCACAACAACCGATGTTACTCTTTCTGAAATTCTTTCGCCATCTAATATTAAAATTTCTGTTGATAAAATTGCTGAAGTCTTAGTGAAAGTGAAACTGGATTTATTGGCAGAAGCTGATGAAGGTTATGCCGTCAGTTCTGTCAGTTCAATAGTCCCTGATGAAATAAAACTCAAAGGTCCTCAAACTTTGGTGAGTAAAATTCCGATAATTTTTACCGAACATAAAGTTCTCAAAGGACTCAGAAACAATATCGAATTAACTCTTCCGCTTGCCAAACCTTTTGGGTACGGTATTGAAGTAATACCTGACTCGGTTTCGTTATTTATTGAAGTTGTTCCGGTGAAAACGAGAGTGTTTAACCAAATACCGATTGTTTTATATAATCCACCCCTTGACAGCGTTGTTGAACTTGTTCCAAAATTTGTACAGATAGAATTGACCGGACCGCCAACTGAAATTGACTTATTAAATGAAAATACTATTACTGCCTCTGCCGACTATAATGAAAAAACTTCAGAGAGAAAAGCTCTTTTGACTATTGATTGTCCGGTGAAATTTAAAATCAGAAAAGCAAACCCTGACTCGGTTTTACTCATTACAAAGTAATAATGTTAGTACTTGGTATAGAAAGCTCCTGCGATGAAACATCGGCTGCGGTTATTAAAGACGGCAGAGAGGTTCTTGCAAATATCATTCTCTCTCAAAAAGAACATACAAAATTCGGTGGGGTTGTTCCCGAGGTTGCCAGTAGAGAACATCTAAAAACTGTTGTTCCAATTTATGAAGAAGCTCTTGAAAAAGCAGATGTCAGTTTGTCAGATATTGATTTAATAGCTGCTACTATGGGACCCGGATTGGTCGGACCATTGCTGGTAGGACTCACTTTTGCCAAAGGGCTTGCCTATGCCTGATCAAGATCGGAAGAGCACACGTCTGAACTCCAGTCACACTGATATATCTCGTATGCCGTCTTCTGCTTGAAAAAAAAAAAAAAAGCAAAAAAAAATAAAAAAAAAACAAAAGAAAAAAACAAAAGAAAAAGACAAAACAGCCAATTCAGAGACATGACAAACCACATCATCACGGTGTACGTACGA
>CAJVYT010000045.1 GCA_913009765.1 uncultured candidate division Zixibacteria bacterium | reverse complement strand
TAGTCTGGAATTCGGACGTGTGCTCTTCCGATATGTATCTTTTTTTTTTTTAATGATACGGCGACCACCGAGATCTACACTCTTTCCCTACACGACGCTCTTCCGATCTGGCTTGTTTCAGGGTATGTTGGAATCAGACGATTATTGAGGTTGTAAATTGAAACTGTTTTCAATTTTATTAATATCATTTCTCATTTTTTCTTCAAATGTTTTTTCGGAGAGTAAAGATGATTTTAGAAAACATCAGAATGACCTTAAAGATTTAAAATCTGATATAGAAAGATCTGAAAAGAACATAAAAAAACTTCACGAAAGTGAAAATAAAGCACAGAAAAAATTAGCAAACAGTAAACAAAAAATCAATGCGGATAAAAAAGTTATAAGAGGATTAAACAAAGAACTCAAGCAAATTCAAAAACAGATTGCAGATGCCCAAACAGAATTAGAAAATAGAACACAATCTCTTGAATTTAGTAAACGTCGCTATCTTGGTAATATCAGACAGTTCTATCTTACTGCTCATCAAACAGGCAGTGAAATGTTTTCAGAAGACCCAAACGAGGAAATGAGATTAAGCAGGCAAATTGTCTATTTGTCTTCGCTTGTCGGATTTGAATCTGACAATGTTGCACTTGCTGAAAATCTTTTAATGCACTCAGTTGAGATAAAAGATGATTTAACATCTGAGAATAAACGAATCACAAAATATAAACAGAAAAAAACAACTTCATTGTCATTAGCAAAAAGTGTAAAGAAAAAGCAGGAAAAAGATCTCAAAAAAGTTCAAAATAAAAAGAAACATGAAGTTGACCGTATGCTTACGTTGAAACAGGCAGAAGAAGAAATGGAAAGAATTATTGTCCGACTGCAAGAAGAAGCCATTCGTAAGGCTCAAGACAATAAATCACAATCGACACCATCATTTTTTGCTTCTCTGAAAGGTCAACTGCTTTCACCCTATAAAGGAAAAGTTGTAGAATCATTTGGTGATAAAGTTGATAAACGAAATATTCGTACCAGTAATCCGGGAATTTCTATAAAGGGAAAAGCCGGCGGGAAAGTGAATGCGGTGGCATCGGGAACAATTGCGTATGTTGGAGAGTTGCGCGGGTATGGTAATTTTATTATTATTAATCATGATGATCGTTTTTTTACAACTTATGCAGGATTGGGTAAAATCCTTGTTGCCAAAGACAGCTATATACTTGCGGGGAAAAAAATAGCATCTATAGGTGCTGAAGGTATTTTAAGATTTGAAATTAGAGATAAACGAACACCGGTAGATCCGGTTGAATGGATACAGATTGAATCATTTAGATAAATGTATATACACATCAAAAGCATGGAATATTCTTTCGGGTGCTTTTAAACAGAAGAAGACTTCATCAACATATCTTCTCTACGGTAAAGAGGGAAGCGGACGGTGGCTGCATGCGGTTGCTTTTACCGCATTACTCAATTGCGAATCTGTCATAGAGGAAAACTCTGTGTTTAAACCGTGCGGCAGCTGCAGCAACTGTGTTCATATTTTCAATCTTAATTTTGATGTTCTTAAAATAGTTTTGCCTATTCCTCCTCATGAAAATAAATTAGATAAAGCGATTGATTTTACACTTGAGGCTATCCAGCTTAAGAAGAAAGAACCGTATACTTTGCTTACCTCTGCTAAGACTACGAATATCCCAATTTCTTTGGCTCGAGAAATAAAAAAGAAATTAGCCCTCAGACATGATAAAGGTCAAATTAGGGTGGTTCTTTTTTATAAAATGGAACAAATGAGAAAAGATTCTGCTGATGCACTTCTTAAAATGATTGAAGAACCTCCGGCTGATACTGTGATTATACTTATTGCCGACAAACCGGATTCGCTCTTGCCGACAATTCAATCAAGGTCGCAGAAAATCAAAATCCCTATGGTTAGCTCTGAACATATCAAAGAATATTTAATAGATAATTTTGATATAACAGACTACCAAGCATCTTTACTTTCAAAAATTTCAGATGGTTCTATCGGGCAGGCACTTGTATATTTGGAATCAATTGGAAAAGAGGAGAATAATCGTCGTTCTGTTTATTTTTTGATTTTCAAATCACTTTTTAATGAGTCGGGTGCTGATATTTTAGCATATATGAATGATTTGCTCAATCTTAGGGATCGTTCTGAGACATTGGCAATGCTGAGGCTATGGCAGATGTTGATTCGCGATTCTGCTAATTTTGCTGTTATGCAAGATGAGAATGAAATATTTAATATTGATTTTGATTCAGAAATTAAGGAATTAGCATCATTTTTTAAATCATCAGAATTATCTTTGCAAATGGCAGAGGCAATAAAAATTACCCTTGCTGATTTAGAACGTAATGTGCATATTCAGGGGGCATTGATGGCTTTGGGGCTTAAACTAAAAGCACATATTCACGCAATGTAGAATTAAGAGAAACTCAGTTTTATTAAGGAGTTATAATTGGCTGAAATTTATTTAGTAGAATTTAAAGGCTCACGTAAAGAGTACTTCTACAATACATATTACCATTCTTTAAATCTTTCTGAACTTGTCATCCTTCAAGCAGAACGGGGTGAAGATATAGGCACTATTTCAAAAAAAGTTAATGTTGAGTTGAATTTTACGGAGACTCAAAAGCCTCGCTCAATATTAAGACCCGCATCTAATTCTGATCTTGAAAAGTTTGATTCTCTGCAGAAAAAAGAGATTGAGAATAAAACTGAAATTTTAGAGATGATCAAAAAATACAATTTAAAAATGAAAATTGTCGATATAGAATGGCAATTTGACGGTAATAAAATGACAGTGTTTTTTACTGCCGATCATCGAGTTGATTTTAGAGAATTGGTAAAAGAACTTGCATCTCGATACAAAACCCGTATTGAACTAAGGCAGATTGGAGTTCGAGATGAAGCACGTCGTATTGGCGGTATTGGTATTTGCGGTTTACAACAATGCTGTAATACTTTTATAAATGTTTTTAAACCAATTTCTACGCAACATGCCCGTGATCAAGACTTACCATTGAACCCATCTAAAATTTCAGGAAATTGCGGGCGACTGCTCTGCTGTTTGAGATATGAAACCGAAACGTATTACTCTGTCAAAGGTAAGTTTCCGCAGCCGGGAACAAAAGTAAAGACGAAAAACGGTGATGGTGTTATTACACGTATTGATATTTTTAACGAAGAAGCCATTATTCGTAACAGTGAAGGTGTTTTTATTCGTTCTTCATCAGAAGATATTGTAAATATTGATAATGCAGACAGAGACAATTCCTCAATTGAAAAATCACGTTTAGATGAAATTGATGAAGGTGAAATCAGTACTGACGACATAAAAAAACTTGATGATTCCAATAATTAAAATCATCATGAACTGGAGATAATTTTGGTAAAACCACTTTATATAACGACCCCAATTTATTATATAAATGATGTACCTCATATAGGTCATGCATATACTTCAATTGCTGTGGATATGATAGCTCGGTTTCATAAACTGGCAGGTCGTGATGTTTTCTTTTTAACAGGTACTGATGAACATGGAAACAAAGTTGCCGAAGCCGCTGCCAAAGCGGGGCTTTCAGAAATTGAGTTCTGTGATAATATTGTTGTTTCTTTTAAAAATATATTAAAAAAATTAAATATCCAAAATGATTATTTTATTAGGACAACATCGGAACGACATAAAAAAGCAGTCTGGAAAATATTGGATGTAATGCGTAATGCTAAAACAGATGACGGGCAAGATGTCGTTTATTCAGATGATTACGAGGGTCTCTATTGTACTGGTTGTGAAAAATTTATAACAGAAAAAGATTTAGTCGATGGGCTTTGTCCTGACCATAAAGTAAAACCGGAAGCTCTCAAAGAAAGAAATTATTTTATTAGGCTATCAGCATTCTTGCCAAAGATAAAAGAGCTGATTGAATCGGATGAATTGCAGATTTTACCTGAAGAACGTAAACGTGAAGTGTTGGGACTTATTAACCAAGATATTCCAGACTTTTCTCTCTCGCGCGAAAGAGTAAAGTGGGGGGTTCCTATCCCATTTGACAAAAATCAGGTTGCCTATGTTTGGGTTGATGCTCTATCAAATTATATCTCGGCTATTGGCTATGGAGACGATGTAGAGACATTTAAAAAGTGGTGGACAGATGCTGAAGTTGTACATCTTATGGCAAAAGATATTTTAAAATTTCATTGTCTCTTATGGCCGGCTATGCTTTTAGCAGCGGGTGAAAAACTTCCTGATACTTTGTATTTGCATGGCTTTTTTACAGTAGACGGTGAGAAAATGTCAAAAACTCTTGGAAACACAATTGATCCCAATAAGATTGTTGAACAATTTGGTGTTGATGGTGCCAGATATTTGCTTTTAACACAATTTCCTTTTGGTGTCGACGGTGATGTGCAGGCAAAACGTTTTGCTATAAAATATAATTCCGATTTAGCAAATGACCTTGGTAATTTAGTCTCACGAGTTGCTAAAATGATTATTGTTAATTTTGATGGGAAGATTCCCAGTCCAAATAGAAATGCTAAAGAGATTATTGAACTGATGGAAAAAACAGAACCTGTGCCAAATGCTGCCTATGCTCATATTAAACACTTTAGACTTTCAAAAGCTATCGATGAAGCGATTGATCTCGTTCGTTTTACTAATAAATATTTTAATGATAAAGCACCTTGGAAACTTGTCAAAGATGGAAAGCTTGAAGAAGCAGGCGGAGTTTTGTATGCCTGTGCTGAAGTTATCCGAATAGTTTCTATTGTGCTTTTTCCAATCATGCCAAACAAGATGCGTGAAGTGAGAAATGTTTTTTCTTTAGATGATTCTACCATAACTCTTGAGAGTGCTAACACGTTTTTTGATTTGAAACCGGGTGCTTCTGTGCAAATTGAAGATTCTATTTTCCCACGCATAGATACAAAAGCGATAGAGAAAAAGAAAAAAGAATCTGCAAAACAAAATGACGATAACTTAATAGACATTTCAGATTTTGCCAAAGTAAAATTAGTTGTTGCCGAGGTGTTAGAGGCTGAAAAAGTTGAAGGTGCCGACCGTTTGTTAAAGCTGCAAGTAAATGTTGGTTCTGAAACCCGTCAGGTTGTTGCGGGAGTTGCCGAGTATTATCCTCCTGAAAAAATTAAAGGGATGAAAGTTATTTTGGTTGCCAATTTAAAACCCGCTGTCATTCGTGGTATTGAATCTAATGGGATGCTTTTAGCTGCTAAAAAAGGTAAAAAACTGACTCTTCTCACTCCATCGGATGAACTTCCGGCAGGTGCCAAAGTCAGCTGATGATAGACTCGCATTGCCATCTGAATTATATTGAAAAGTCAGGTTCTGTTGCTGATATTGTTACAAATGCTGTTGATAACGGTGTACATACTATTATTAATATCGGAACAGATTTAAAATCATCAGCACAGTCAGTTGAGTATTCCGAACAGTTTGATTCAGTTTTTGCAGTAGTAGGAATTCATCCCAGCGATGCCAAACATTCAAACGACAAAGTTCTTACAGAGATAAAAGAGTTAGCAACAGAAAAAAAAGTCGTCGCTATTGGTGAAATTGGGCTTGATTATTATCGTGACCATTCACCTCGAGATGTTCAGAGGAAAGTTTTCAAACAGCAGCTTGAAATGGCAGCGGAGGTGAAGCTTCCTATTGTGATTCATACTCGCGAGGCGTTTGATGATACATATGCTATTGTCAAAGACTACGCCTTTGATATACCGGGCGGTGTATTTCATTGTTTTCCCGGAACAGTTGAAGAGGCACAAAAAGTTTTTGATTTAGGGTTTGTTATTTCAGTAGGCGGTATTATTACATATAAAAAAGCAACGATGGCAGATGTTGCCCGTGAAGTCCCTCTTGAAAAAATTATTTTAGAAACCGATGCTCCATTTTTAACACCTGTGCCGTATAGAGGAAAAACAAATCGTCCGGCTCTTGTGAAATATGTTTACCGGCATCTTGCTGAACTCAAACAGATTGATGTGACCGAAGTTGAAAAAACTGTTGACCGAACGGTGCAGAAACTTTTCAAACTTGTAGAAACATTCGGAGATTAAATTATGTCCGGCTACCATGCCAAAAAAAGATTAGGACAGAATTTTTTAAAATCTCAAGATATTATTCAAAAAATTATAGATGCTGTTCACCCACAGGAGCAAGATCGTATTATTGAAATAGGTGCCGGTCGTGGAGCAATTACTTTGCCTCTTGCTGAATCACAAGCAACTATCACGGCGATTGAGTTTGATAATGACTTGATAGGGTATCTTACGAAACTCTTATCAAAATTTCCAAATGTGGAAATAATTAATCAAGATTTTTTGAAATACGAACCTGATTTTAAAAATTATATTCTGGTTGGTAATCTTCCATATAATATTACAACTCCTGTGGTAGAATGGGTGTGCAAACGTCATAAAGATGTTCAAGCAGGTTATTTTATGACACAAAAAGAAGTTGCCCTACGGCTTTCAGCACAACCCGCCAGCAAAGATTGGTCACCTCTGGCGATTTTTACACAGCTTTATTTTGATGTAGAACTGCTTTTTCATATAGCACCAAAACATTTCTCTCCTCCACCAAAAGTGGAGTCATCACTTGTAAAATTAATCCCAAGACAAAACATTAATGTCAAATATCCTGATATTTTTGAGCAGGTTGTTAGAGCGGCGTTTTCACAGCGTCGCAAAACGCTTCTTAATAATCTTACTTTATCATTGATACCTAAATCTGATGAAAATATATCACTTTTAGAAGAATGCGGATTATCTGATAAAGTTCGTGCCGAACAAATCTCATTAGAAAACTTTTTAAAATTGACTAATTTGTTCGTCCTTCGTAATATCCTACCGTATAAGAACTAATACAAATTTGTCTCACATCTTTTGTGAAATAATATAAAGGAATATTTTATGTCGTTATTGACTTTTAATGTAGATATGGCAGCGGTGCTTCGATCAGCATCAAGACAAAATGAACCGGACCCTTCACAACTTGCAATGCTTGGTGAATTATATGGTGTTGATGCGGTATTGGTGCAGTTTCGTCGTGATAGAAAATATATTCGAGAGCGTGATTTATATTTATTAAAAGGTATAGTAAAATCAAAACTAATTATTAAACACCGCCATCAGAAGAAGCAATTGAAAAAATCATAGAAATCAAACCTCATACTGTTATTTTTTCCGCTGATCATGCCGATTCGGATTCTCTGTTGTCGCCGATTGATTTTAACTCTGCTCCGGTTGATTATCGAACTATTACGAACAAATTAAATGCGGTAGGTATTGAAGTCGGTTATTTTGTGGAACCGGAACCTGACGAAATTAAAGGTGCTGCAAAAGCGAACGCATCGGTTGTTGTTCTGAATTGTGCAGGTTATTCTGAAGCACGAACAATTGAAGATGCTCAGTCAGAACTTGATAAAATTGACAAAGCTGCTCAGTCGGCGGTAAGGCATAGTCTTTCGCTGTATGGTGTGAGAGGGCTGCATTATAAAAATATCAAACCATTAGTTGAATTGCAGTTGTTTCAATCGTTTATAATTGGCGATGCGATAGTTTCAAAAGCTCTGTTGTTGGGTTTGAAGCAAGCAGTTGATGATATGCTGGGGCTGTTGAAAAAATAAGCTTATAAGAATTGTAGGGTTCTGGCATGCCTGAACCTAATATTTGTAATGACAGGGTATTTCCCTGTCGTTAGGTCGGACAAATAGCAGGTCGAAACCCCTGTGGTTTCGACCTGCTTCTATATATCAGCTTTGGAACTGTTGACAAACCTCTTATTGAGACAATCAGAAAGCACTCCTCATCTTTCTTATTGACAAATATCAATAATTGTTCCATTTTATATCTCAGGACTTTTAAAGTCCTATCGACTTTCAAAGCTTTACTTGCTTTATTGCCGGAAACATCTTAGCCCTGCATCTTTTGTCAACCGGCATACTTTTTTATATGGAGTATCGTGTATGAACGGCTCAATAATAAATCGTTCGGTTTTAATGCTGAACCAAAACTACGAACCTTTAACCGTCTGTTCGGCTCGTCGTGCAATAGTGCTTTCATTTCAAGGTAAGGTTGAAATAATTGCTAACAAAGAGGGAACGCCTATTCGTACGGTCAGAAAAAATTACGCACTTCCTGCGGTAATCAGGTTATGGCAGTACAAACATGTTCCATTCAAACGAATTATGTTGACTCGTAAAAATATTTTAATCCGCGACCATAAAACCTGTCAATACTGCGGTACTTCCAAAGGGTCTATGACTGTTGATCATATTATTCCGAAAACAGTTGGTGGAAAAGACTGTTGGGAAAATTTGGTTTGTTCCTGTGCCAAGTGCAACAATAAAAAAGGAAATATGATGCCTGAAAAAGCCGGTATGCAACTATTACGAAAACCGGTTCGTCCGACATTTATAACATTTATTCAGCGTCATTATTCAGTTGATGAACTATGGAAACCATATCTGTTTATCGATTCCAAGCAATTTTCTGCTACGACATAGATAATCCAATTCTAATAAACTTAATTTTTGTGAACAGCAGACATCTCCAAAACCTCCAAGAAAGAGTAGGGTAGAACCCTTTAGTGGTTCTGCCATTTATGGCGGAAATGCTAAATATTTCCGCCATACAAAAATACAAACTGAGTAAAGTCTAAGATTAGCTCAGTAGGTCAGGTCTTCCCGAGACCTGACAATTAGCAATCGCCCATATCTGCCACTTTCTTTTCATCCTATATGCCAGTGCATGGCAGACGTCTTCGTCTGACAATCTTAAACCTCACATTTACTACAACTCCATAGTAATTTCCAACACCATTCTCTATTATGAATAAGTTTTCGTTACAAGGAGAATTTACATGCACAAAAACACTACAAAAAATATTAATAAAAATGGCTTTAAGCCATTTTTTAAGGCAAAGCCATTTCGCTGTAATAGCATACATCTGTTTTGCTTACAACGAAAAAGATCATGAAAAAACGGCTATTAAAAGATGTTTTATATGCGAAACGAACCCATTTTTCAAACCGAAAGGACTGGACTCCGTGGCAAGCACGGAGAGGGGGGAAATAATGCATGTTGATAAAATATTTTTATAATCGTCATTTCCCCTCTTTTAAGAGTCAGTTAAGTGGTGTTTTAAAATCTGCCCCTTTGACCCCGTCTAAGCGGGCAACATGACTTGTTATATATATTTGTCATAATTATTTCAATACTGTCGAAGCGTTCACCTCAGTGAAATAAAGATAGTTTTTAATTGATTTCTCTTAGCTTTCTGTGTACTATTTGTCTGAAAAAATCTGTTAAATTGACTGAAGAAAGAACTCTTACAGATGACTGATGTTGTAATAGAAGAAGCCCCAAAAATAAAAATAGTCCTCGAAAAAAAAGAGAAAAAAGAAACAATTCTCTCCGGTATGCAGCCGACCGGGTCACTTCATGTCGGCAATCTTGAAGGTGCCTTGAGAAATTGGGTTGAATTGCAGGATAATTACTGGATGTACTGCTGTATTGTCGATTTACATGCTCTTACCGCAGATTTCAAAAACACAAAACCGATAAAAGAGAAGATATTTCAGATGGCAGTCGATTTTCTTTCTGTCGGTTTAGACCCTAAAAAATGTGCCATCTTTATTCAGTCTGAAGTACCGCAGCATAGCGAACTGCATCTTCTATTTTCAATGCTTATCACAGTTCCGACTCTGACCCGTATGCCGACCTATCAGGATAAAAAAGAAAAACTTGATTCTTATGGATTTTTAGGCTATCCGGTTTTGCAGGCTGCCGATATTTGTCTTTACAATGCCGACAAAGTTCCCGTTGGAAAAGATCAGGAAAAACATATCTGGCTTGCAAAAGATTTAGCCCAGCGTTTTAATACGATTTACAAAAAAACATTTAAAGAACCGGAAGCTCTCTTTACGACAATACCACTTATTTTAGGTTCTGATAACCGTAAAATGTCAAAATCGTATGATAATCATATTCCTTTAGAGTTTACCGAACAGCAGACTGAAAAAAGGTTAAAATCATTTTATACAGATCCGAAAAAACAACGCAAAGGTGACCCGGGTAATCCTGACGGTTGTCCGATATTTTTGCTGCATAAAGTTTACACAGACAATCCTGAAAATGAAATTGCTCCTGAATGTAAAAGCGGAGTTTTGGGATGTGTTGATTGTAAGATGAAATTATCAAATAATCTCAATAATGCTCTCCGACCGATTCGGGATAAAAGAGTAGAGTTATTAGAAGATGAAAATTATGTGTGGGATGTTTTAGCTACCGGAGGTGAACGGGCAAGACAAAGAGCTTCCAATATGATGGAAAAAGTTCGCTCAGCGATGAAAATCTCCTACCGAAAGAAAAAATAATGGACAACGAATTTCAAAATTTAAATTTAGAAAATAATAGTGCAGACTATCAGGTCGATTTGGCGGTTTTCCATGGTCCTCTTGATTTACTTTTGTATCTTATTAAAAAAGAAGAAGTGGATATTTATGATATTCCGATTGCCAAGATTACACGAAAGTATTTGAAATATGTTGAGATGATGACATCGTTGGACTTAGAAATTGCCGGTGATTTTATATTGATGGCGGCAACCTTGATTCGAATTAAAACCAGACTCTTACTGCCCCGTGATACTGAGAACGAGGATGAACATGATCCGCGTGAAGAGTTGATTATGGCTTTGATTGAATATAAAAAATACAAAGAAGCCGGCGAAATATTAAAAGACAAAGCTCTTTTGGAAGAACAGAATTTTGTACCTACATCTCCGATTACAAAAATAGACGGTAAGGTGGAATTGCAGCAAGTGACGACATTGTTTGATTTAGTTGGTGCTTTCAAGGAAGTTATGACTGCCAAAAAAGAAGAGACATTTCATGATGTTGAAAATGAAGAAATCTCAATTGAAGAACGTATTGTGTATGTTTTAACCGCATTAAAAGTAAAAGAGTTTGCGACTTTTCAAGAATTGTTTACTGATGTTCCCAAAAAAATAGTTGCGGTTGTTACTTTTATTGCTCTGTTGGAATTGACCCGTTCACATCGAATAGCAATTTTTCAATCGGTGCCATTTTCAGAACTTCGGGTGTATCGCGGAGAACAGTATGATGCCGATAATTTGGATATAGATTTAATTGATGTGACCGCTATTAAAGAAACAAAAGTGGAAGAATAAAATATGAATGATAATTTTAAAATATCTGTTGTTGAATCACTGATTCTTGCATCCCCTGATCCATTACAAGGGAAAAAAATTGCCGATTTACTTGATAACTTCAACAGTTCTAAAGTTGCCAAAGCTGTTGCTGAATTAAATAATAGATATGTCGAGTCGGGTTGTTCTTTTCGTATTCGAGAATTAGCAGGCGGGTATCAATTTTTTATAATGCCGGAATTTACCGGATTTGTACAAGAGATGTTCTCACGCACTCGGAAACTCCGCTTGACAAGGGCTGCCTTAGAAACTTTAGCAATAGTTGCCTACAAACAACCTGTTACAAAAACTGACGTTGAGATGATTCGCGGGGTTGCTTCTGATGGTGTCATTCATAATCTTCTCGAGAAGAAAATGTTGACTATCAAGGGCAGAGCAGAGACGGTCGGGAAACCATTATTATATGGTACGACTGATGAATTTTTAAAATTCTTTGGACTTAATAAAATAACTGAATTACCAAAAATGTCCGAAATTGAAGAATTAATTGTCTCAGCTGAGCCACAAAATCAAACAGAATTAGTTTTATCAGAAATTGATGATGAGTCTGAAAATATAAAGCTGAATGTTTCTGATGATTCTTTTGAAATTACTCAAGAAACAGAAAAATCAGAACAGACCCAAATTGTCGAAGAGCCGGATAGAGAAATTAAACCGGAATCAAAACAAACAGATAATAGTGTTATTATCGACATTGACCAAACATAAAAAAGATTGAATTCTCAAAACATTTATTAACCGCCCATGAAAAAATCTATCGTACGAATAAACAAATATCTTTCTCTTTGCGGAGTAACCTCTCGACGGGGAGCTGATAACCTTATTTCTGAAAAACGTGTTACTATCAACGATATTACTGTTGAACAACTCGGACAGTCAGTTGATATGGAGAACGATATTGTCAAAGTTGACGGTACAATCGTGGAAGTTGTTGAGCAGAAAGTATATGTGCTGTTTAATAAACCGCAAAATGTCATGACGACATTACATGATCCGTTTAGAAGAAAAACAGTTTTAGATTTTTTAAAAGATTTACCTGTACGGGTGTATCCGGTTGGGCGTTTGGATTATGATACAGAAGGTGTTTTGCTTTTAACAAATGATGGGGATATGGCGTATCAATTGACACATCCTAAATTTCAAATTGAAAAAATATATGATGTCAAGGTTGCCGGACATTTTACCACAGCCGGTTCACAGGCTATTGCTAAAGGAATTACACTTGAAGATGGTGCTGTCGGCAAAGGTAAAGTTGAGATTTTAAAGAGAGTAAAAAACACAACTCATATACGCATTGTTCTTACAGAAGGGCGTAAACGAGAAGTAAAACAACTTTGTAAAGCAGTCGGACATAAAGTGGTCAGTCTGCGTCGTATAGAGTTTGGCGGTATAACGACCCATGGCTTAAAATTGGGGAAATGGCGTTACTTGAAATTTATTGAAATAGAACAGCTTAAAAAGAAAATTGAGCAAAAAAAGTAGGCTATTCAATAAAACTGGGTATTTCCTCAGTTTTAACTAATTTATAAAAATCGCAATTTCGGCATATATTTTGTTTTTGAGCAAAAGTGCCGTGAATTTGAAATTCACATAACGTTCCATCAGCATTCCAGCAATATCTACCGCCGTTGACTCCTCTATTTATTTTATTGAATTTTATTTCTGATGCTGCTGAGCAAACACCTAGCTCTTTTTCTTTCTCTCCACCGGGTTGTCTACCACATTGTTTAAATTCCCAGCAATTTAATTTTCTCATATATCCCTGCAATCTCTTTTTATAAATAAATAATTATAATATTTACAAAAAAAGAGAAGGACTGTCAATAACAATGTGGCAATACAAGACTTAAATAGTCCCTTAAAAAGCACTTGCGACTGTAAGTGCAATTTGTTATACTTTGCTTTGTGAAAAGATTCACAGATGTTGCTGTATGAAATCAGCACTATCAAGTTAATATTAAAGAAGTATACTAATTATGAAATATGTGAGATAAAAATGAAAGAATTACTATCAGGAAATGAAGCGGTTGCCCGCGGTGCTTTTGAATCCGGTGTGAAACTTGCCTCGGCATATCCGGGGACACCATCAACAGAGATAATGGAAACAATTGCAGCCAAGTTTCCATCGCTGTATGCTCAGTGGTCTCCAAATGAAAAAGTAGCCTACGAAGTTGGTGTAGGAGCTTCAATTGGAGGCGGTCGAGCTTTAGTAACAATGAAACATGTGGGGCTTAATGTTGCTGCGGATCCATTTATGACTCATGCCTATACCGGTGTGAATGCAGGATTTTTAATTGTATCAGCAGATGATCCACAAATGCATTCATCACAAAATGAACAAGATAACAGATATTTTGCCAAATTTGCCAATATTCCGATGCTTGAACCATCGGATTCACAAGAATCAAAAGATATGGTTGTGACCGGTTATGAATTATCAGAGATATTTGATACTCCGGTTTTATTTAGAATGACAACTAGAATTTCTCATTCAAAAGGTATAGTTGAATTACAAGAGCCGTTGGAAAGCGTGAAGAAAGAATATGTCAAAGATGCCTCTAAGTATGTAATGATTCCGTCAAATGCCCGGGGTCGTCATGTTTTTGTTGAAGAACGGTTGGCAAAACTAAAAAAATTCTCAGAAGAAACATTGTTGAATCTTATTGAAAATAACGGCTCCAAAATCGGTATTATTACAAGCGGTGTTTCATATCAGTATGCCAAAGATGTTGAACCTGATTTTGATTATCTCAAACTCGGTTTTACATATCCATTGCCGATGAAGAAAATTAAAGAGTTTGTAGACAGTCATGATACTGTTTTAGTTGTTGAAGAATTAGAGCCGTTTATCGAAGATCAAATAAAAGTTGCCGGTATCAAAGTAGAGGGAAAAAAATATTTTGGTATCCAAGGTGAACTATCTCCATATCGAGTTGCTGAAGGTTTCTATAAAGCAGGTATTATCAATGATGTCAAAGTTGCTGAAATCGGTGTGGAAAAAGATATGTTCCCTCGTCCTCCGGTTCTTTGTCCGGGGTGTCCTCATCGGGGTGCATTTATGGCACTTAAAAAAGCAGGTGTTGCGGTTACAGGTGATATCGGTTGTTATACTCTTGGTGTCTTAGAACCTTTAAATGCGATGGATACCTGTATATGCATGGGAGCTTCTATCGGCAATGCAATCGGTATGGGAAAAGTACAGGGATCTAAAAAAGGAACTGTTGCTGTTATCGGAGATTCTACTTTTTTCCATTCAGGTATTACCGGACTTTTAGATGCGGTCTATAATAAAAGTAATGTTACAGTTATGATTTTAGATAATTCTGTAACAGCCATGACCGGCGGACAAGAGCATCCGGCAACAGGAAAAACACTTATGGGAGAAAAGGCTGTTAAGGTTGATATTGCAACTTTGGTGAAAGCCCTGGGAGTAAAAAGACTTGTCAATGTTGACGCTTATGAATATGATCAGGTGTTACATGCTGTTAAAGAAGAAGTAGCTGCACCGGAACCATCGGTGATACTTACTACTCGTCCGTGTGTTTTAATGCCTGCTCGTATAATGGATGAACCGTATAAAGTAGATTTAGAATTATGTACTGCTTGTTCTGCTTGTTTTAAAATCTCATGTCCTGCGATTTCAGCATCTGAAGAAACGAATAAACATGGTTATCCAAAAGCTGTAATAGATGAAACTTTGTGTACCGGATGTACATTGTGTGCTCAAGTTTGTCCTCCGGAGGCAATAATGTTAAAAAGTCAATTTGTGGAAGCGTAGGTATAATATGTCTGAAAATAAGTATGCAATTTTAATAGTAGGTGTAGGCGGACAGGGTGTTTTGCTGGCATCAGAAATAATATCAGAAACTGCCATGCGGTTTGGGTTTGATGTGAAAAAATCTGAAGTTCACGGTATGTCTCAACGAGGCGGTATTGTTTCCTCACATATAAAAATAGCTAAAAAAGTGTATGCTCCGACTATTCGGTATGGGCAGGCTGATATTCTTATTTCATTTGAAAAAGCCGAAGGTTTAAGAGCTTTAGATTGGATGAAAAAAGACGGTGTCGCAATTGTTTCGCAGACAGAACTTATTCCGGCAATTGTTACATCAACAAAAGGTCTTTCGTATCCTGAGCATTCTGTTGAAAAGATGAGAGAAAAAGCTAACAAAGTTATAGCGGTCGATGCTGATAAAATTGCCTCAGAACTTGGAAATCCTCGTTTAGTGAATACGATATTATTAGGTATACTTTCTAATTATATGCCGTTCCCTTCAGATTTATGGATTGATGTTATCAAAAATCGGGTGAAAGAAAGATTTGTCGAAATAAATATCAAGGCTTTCAACAAAGGGAGAGAAATCAAACTTTTAGTTCTTGAGGTATAACATGTCATTTCGATTGCTGATTATAAATCCGGGGTCAACATCTACTAAGGCAGCACTTTTTGAAGATGACCGAAAACTATCAGAAATTCAGATTAGTCATAAGATAGAAGGACTTTCTAACATTGAAAATGTTGCGGATCAATTTCAACTGCGTCTTGAAGCAATTGATTCCTGGATTGACTCCATAGATTTTGATTTAAAATCTCTGTCAGCAGTTGTGGGAAGAGGAGCTCCCCTTTGTCCTTTAGAGGGAGGAGCGTATGCTGTTAATCAGAAAATGCTTGATGATCTAAAATCAGCACGCTATTCAAACCATGCATCTAATTTGGGAGCAATCATTGCCGACCATCTTGCCAATAGATATAATGTTCCCTCACTTATTTCCGACCCGATAACTGTTGATAATTTTTCAGATATAGCCAGAGTAAGCGGTGTACCGGAAATAGTGCGTAAGTGTCGGGTGCATGCTCTAAACATTAAAGAAGTATGCCGTCGTCAATCAGCAAAACAAAACAAACAGTTGGAAGAACTCATTTCTGTTGGGGTGTATCTGGGGTGCGGTATTTCGGTCGCATCGGTACGGTATGGAAAACTTATCGATGTCAACGATGCTCTTTTCGGGCTGCGACGATTTTCACCTGACAGCGCCGGATGAGTACTTCACGGAGATC
>CAJVYT010000044.1 GCA_913009765.1 uncultured candidate division Zixibacteria bacterium | reverse complement strand
ATGATAGTTTTTGCACTTCGTTGGAAAGAACAAGTATCCGCACTTTTCTCTGTCAGTATGATTCTTACTTCGCTTGTTATGTCTATTATTGTTTTGATAGAAACATTGGGACACCATGGTGACTATTATACCAACGCTTTTTCTATTGTAGAACTCCCTATGAGTGCCGGTGTTTTTAAACTCCAATTCGGTATGGTGATTGATCCGCTTACGGCAATGATGCTTGTTGTAGTGACAGCAATCGGCTCCTGTGTTGAGATTTATTCAATCGGATATATGAAAGATGACCCGCGCTTCAGCAGATTCTTTGCCTATCTTTCTCTGTTTTTATTCTCAATGCTTGGTTTGGTGATTTCTGATAATTTCTTTATGACATTTATATTCTGGGAGCTCGTCGGCTTAACATCCTATTTGTTAATCGGTTTCTGGTTTGAGAAAAAATCAGCTGCCGATGCCTGCAAAAAGGCATTTCTGACCACTCGAGTGGGTGACTTAGGTTTTCTTGTCGGTTTAATGATGATAATGTACTACTGCGGCACATTTAACTTTGCCGAAGTATTTTCAAAGATAGGCGACGTTAACCCTGTTGTTGTTACTATTCTTGCGATTGGTGTTTTTTGTGGTGCTGTTGGCAAATCGGCACAGTTCCCGCTTCATACATGGCTACCTGATGCTATGGAAGGTCCTACTCCGGTTTCGGCAATCGTTCACTCTGCCACTATGGTTGCAGCAGGTGTTTATTTAGTTGCCCGAACGATGTCTGTATTTATTGCATCAGCCGATGCTTCTTTTGTTGTAGCAATTATTGGAGTGGTTACATCGCTTATGGCGGCAACGATTGCATTAGTACAAGTTGATATAAAACGAATTCTCGCATACTCTACAATCAGCCAGCTCGGATATATGATAATGGCTTTAGGATTGTATGGGTATGATACTGCTAATGGTCACCATTCTCCCGGATTTTATGCCGGTGTTTTCCATTTGATGACCCACGCATTCTTTAAATCGCTTCTCTTTATGGGAGCCGGTTCAGTTATTCATGCGGTGCATACCAACGATATTATGGAAATGGGCGGATTATGGAAAAAAATGAAAATTACCGCTCCGGCATTTATGATAGCATCCCTTTCTATTGCAGGATTTCCGTTAACATCAGGGTTCTTCTCAAAAGATGAAATTGTCGCTACAACATTTGGTCATCCTATCTTTACGTTCCTGACTTTACTTATCGCATTTATGACAGCTTTTTATATGTGGCGTTTATGTTTCCTTACATTCTTTGGCAAACCTCGTGTGGAACACCGCTATGAACATGCCCATGAATCACCTAAGACAATGGCATATCCGCTTATATTCTTGGCGTTTATGGCAATCTTTGCCGGATGGACAGGTATTCCTGCACTCAAACATGGCTTTGCAGCATTTGTTTATCATGGTGAACCATATCATCCAGAAGCCGATTGGATGAACTATTTTACTTCATCTCTTGTAGGTCTGAGTGGAATTGGGTTGGCATATTTGATGTATTATAAAAATGTCATTTCTCCTGATGCGATGATGAAAAGATTCAAACCACTCTATAATCTGTTCTGGAATAAATGGTATTTCGATGAACTTTATCAAGTTGCTATAATTAATCCTGTCATGACTTTTGGTCGTTGGATGTGGTCGTTTGATTCCAATGTTATCGATGGTGCCGTCAATGGTACTGCAGCTTTTACAATGTGGTGGGCGGAAATTAAATTCTGGTTTGATAAATGGATTGTTGATGGAGCTGTCAATGGTGCCGGGTATATTGTTCGTATGCTCGGTGGTATATTAAAGTATCTACAAACCGGACGGATGCAGTTCTATCTTAGCTTTATTTCGGTATTTATTATAATAATATTATTATTTAAATTTGAAATTGCTCACATTGATCTCGATTGGCCGGTGATGACAGCTCTGTTTATTGCAGCAATTGGTTTGCTTTCAGTAGCTGCTCGGTTTGTCTCAGAAGAACCAAATCAGGAGTCAGAAAATGAAAAATAGTAGTTTGATTTTGGAGGTATATAGAAAATGATTTTAAGTTCATTGGTGTTTGTTCCTATTCTCGGAATGATAATAGTAATGCTTCTTCCCAAAGAGAAGGATGACCTGATTCGCTATACTGCAGTTGGAATTTCTTTGATTCCGATGGTTATATCGTTTTGGCTCACCTATGATTATTTTGTAAACTTTTCGGGTTCTGCTGCAATGGCATATATGGAAGGTCCTTTTGCGTGGATTCCTTCATTAAATGTAAATTATCACTTGGGTGTTGACGGTATTTCTGTTCCTATGCTTTTCCTAACCGGCTTATTGTCTACTATCTCTCTGATTGCATCATTTTCTATTAAGTTTCGTGTAAAAGAATATTTTGCCTTTTTCTTACTGCTTGAAGCAGGCATGATGGGTGTTTTTGTAGCTTTAGATTTCTTCCTCTTTTATGTTTTCTGGGAAATTATGCTTGTTCCGATGTATTTCTTAATCGGTGTGTGGGGCGGTCCTCAAAAAGAATATGCTGCTATTAAGTTTTTCCTCTATACATTATTTGGTTCGATATTTATGCTGGTTGCTATTTTAATAATGTACTTTACCTCGGAGCCGCATTCCTTAAATATGCTGACCCTCATAGAGCATGGCTCTTCAATGACCTATACTATGCAGATGGTCTGTTTTATATTCTTCTTTATTGCTTTTGCTATCAAAGTTCCTGTCTGGCCGTTCCATACGTGGCTGCCCGATGCTCATGTACAGGCACCTACGGCGGTTTCAGTTATTCTTGCCGGTGTTCTTTTGAAAATGGGAACCTATGCAATGCTTCGTATTAACTGGCCGATGTTCCCCAAGGCTTTACATTCGTTGTCATTTTGGATAGCTGTTTTGGGTGTTATTGGAATTATATATGGTGCTTTGGTTTCTTTGGCACAAAAAGATTTAAAAAAACTTGTCGCCTATTCATCGGTCTCTCACATGGGATATTGTATGTTGGCACTTGGTGCGTATGGTTCTGTCACGGCGATAACCGGAGTAATGTTTCAAATGATTTCGCATGGTTTAATTACCGGTGCATTATTCTTAATGGTAGGAGTGCTGTATGATAGAGCTCATACCCGTGAGATTGCTGTTTTTGGCGGATTAGGTGCCAAACTTCCCGTATATAGTGCTTTCATGTTGTTATTCTCTATGGCTGCTTTGGGACTACCGGGGATGTCAGGTTTTGTCTCTGAATTTATGATTTTTGTCGGATCATTTACGGTACTCAATCAATACTTAGTCGGTATTGCTGTATTGGGTGTGGTCTTAGGTGCCGCATATATGTTACGTATGTTCCAAAATATGTTCTTAGGTGAATTTAACATGGCGAAATGGGGTGGATTAACAGATATTAATAAACGCGAATTGTTGACTGTTGTTCCACTGGCGATATTAACTTTAGCAGTTGGTATCTATCCAAAACCTCTGACAGATTTAATGTCAGCTACTTTACAAAACTTAGTACATATTATGTCAAGGTAAGAATAGATGAATCCGCAATTGCCAATAGTAAATGTCTTAGATACTGTTCGATTGATGTTACCGGAGATATTTCTCTTTGTGTGGGCATTGGTTGTTATCACTGTAGACTTAATTACATCCCGAAAAAATGAAAGTGTAGTCGGCTACACTGCTTTATTTGGTATTGTTGTTACCGGAATTTTGTTAATTGTCGCAGGCGATGGTGTCGCTTTTGGAAATATGTTTATCAATGATTCGCTCTCACTCTTTTTCAATATTATTTTCTTGGGTGCAGCGTTTATGGCAATTGGGTCATCGTTTGGCCTTATGAGACAAAAAATCCAGAATCATCGAGGCGAATTTTATGGGCTAATTATGTTTTCAACCGTCGGTATGATGTTCTTGGCGGCATCACACGAGTTAGTCTCTTTGTATATCGGTTTAGAACTGACAACAATCCCTCTTTTTGTCTTAGCGGCATTTTATAAAGATGATAAGCTTTCTATTGAAGCCGGAATAAAATATTTTGTCATTGGTGCTTTTTCTTCGGCGATGCTTTTGTACGGTTTTTCATTCTTATACGGAATTTCAGGAACCACACAATTATTACAAATGTCTGTAAACATTGCCTCAATTCATCTCACACATCAAGATATAGGTTTTACTATCCTCATTGCTAATGTATGTATTCTTGCAGGTATCGGGTTTAAACTTTCCCTGCCGCCGTTTCATCAATGGGCTCCCGACGTGTATGAAGGTGCTCCGACTCCGGTTGCATCATTTTTGTCGGTCGGCTCCAAAGCTGCCGGACTGGTCGCATTTGCCAAAATTTTCTTAATCGGTTTATGGGGTTTTATAGGTGCCGAAATGAAACCAAACGATTGGGGAATACTTGTAGGAATTATGTCGGCTGTTGGTATGATTATTGGAAATGTAGTTGCTATCAGACAAACGAATATTAAACGGATGCTTGCCTATTCTTCTATTGCTCAAGCAGGGTATATTATGATTGGTATGCTTGCTTTAAATGAGCATGGTATATCTTCGGTTCTTTTTTATACTTTCGTGTATCTCTTTGCCAATATGGGTGCTTTTGCTGCTGTGACAGTATTTGAAGATAAAACCGGATCAACCGAAATCAGCAATTATAAAGGTCTTGCCCAAACATCACCGTTTTTTGCGGCAGTTCTCTCTATCTTTATGCTTTCTCTGGCAGGTATTCCACCGCTAGGCGGATTTATGGCAAAATACAAAGTCTTTGCAGCAGCTGTTGACCAAGCATCAATAGGCAGAATTGATTGGATGTACTGGCTTGTAGGTATAGGACTCCTCACATCTGTATTTTCTCTCTACTATTATGTAAACGTTATAAAGCAAATGTATTTTGCTAAAGAAAAATCTGTCTATACTATGACGTTTAATACTCCTGTTTTTGCTGTTCTTGTTATTTGTTTACTTGGTGTACTGGTTACAGGTCTTTACCCTGAACCTATATTGGATTTTGCTCAAAAAGTCTATTTTACTTTTAGTTTTTCTGTACTGCCGTAGCTGCACTAAAAAATTTGACAAACTATTTCCTTTCGGATATACTTATATAGAAGATAGTTAGGTGTATGATTATGTTGTTTTATGAAATTTTGAATGAAAATAAAGAGGTTTGGTGATGAAACTTGCTAATCTTTTGATGGAACGACGAATTATTATAGACTTGAAGGCTCGAAGCAAAGAAGAAGCGATTATGGAGCTTTTGGAGCTTATTAAAAACGAGGGTGTCGACCTTAACTATGATAAGGTGTTGGAGTCTATAAAGAGCCGTGAAGAAATTGAAAATACATCGTATGGGCATGGGTTTTCCTTTCCACACGCACGTACTGATGCTGTTAATGAACTCTATATTTTAATTGGTGTCTCTCAGTATGGATTAGAAGGAACAACTCCTGACTCTATTCCGGTGCATGTGATTTGTCTGCTTTTGACTCCGACAACAATCGCCAAATTATATTTGCAGACTCTTTCCGGGCTGGCGAATTTTGGACGTATTGAAGGTAATCTTGATAAAATTATGGCTGCCAAAAAACCGTGTGAATTGGTAAAACTGATTGCTGAGACAAATATCACTGTCGATAAAGAACTGATGGTCAAAGATATTATGCGTCATTCTGTGGCAACTGTAACAACCGATGACACTCTCAAAGAGGTCGCAAACCGAATGTTCCATGACCGTCTCTCGGCACTCGCAGTTGTTGATGAGCATAACAATTTGGTAGGTGTTATTAACGATCGAGATTTAATCAAAGCCGCCCTGCCCGATTATAAATCTTTGATTTCAAACTTGAACTACTCTATGGATGTTGAACCGTTTGAGGAATTGCTGAAACAGGAAGATAAGATTACAGTCTCGCAGTTGTACCGTACTGAATATGAAGTTGCCCATCCGGAGACCCGCATTGTCGAGGTTGCCGCTATGATGATTTTTAAGGATATTAGAAGAGTTTTCGTGACTTCTAAGGACAATAAGCTGTGCGGTGTCCTGCTCCGCAAAGATATTGTCAATATGGTGATTCGGGGATAGGGTAATTACCTTATGCTTGGTTTAAAACGCGGAACTGTAAAACTCATACCACATCAAAAACAATGGCGTGATGAGTTTATCAAAGAAAAAAACTTACTTCATTCTATTATTAGTGAACATATAGAAGTCGAACATGTCGGAAGTACTGCTGTTCCTGAATTATTAGCCAAGCCAATAATCGATATTGCGATTGGTTTGACTCCTGAAAGCCAATCAGAGCAAATAAAAAAAATTCTTGTAGAAAACGGTTATGAAGACAGGGGTGATGATGGTTCAGGGGGACATCTTTTTGTGAAGGGTTCTGAAAACATTCGTACTCATCATTTGCATATAATTGAGAAAGATTCAGAGCTTTGGAAAAACTACATATCATTTTGTGATTATCTGAAGTCACACAAACCTGCTCGGGAAGAGTACAATTTACTTAAAAGAGATTTAGAAAAAAAGTATGCCAATAATCGTGAAGCATACACCATTAGCAAAGCTGATTTTATAAAAAAAATTCTTAAAAATTTGTAGGGCAGGTCTCGCTTTTTGGGATTTGCCAATTAATAGAAATTCTCAATACACTCGCTTACTTAATTATAATTAATCTTGTTATTTTCAAGCTCTAGTAGATGGTTCTTATACATTTTCTAATATTATGTTAGTGAAGAATATTAAACAAAATTAAATAATAATCTTCAATTTTCTTTAATTTTATTTTAAGCATATTTATTTGCGATAAACTTATTTTCCTCCCTAACATAATGAACCAAAGATATTTGGATGGCTGGATAAACTATTTCTAAGCCATTGGCATAAATATTGCAGTTATAATAATTAAAATATTGAATGAGGATTATATCATGAAAGAAATTAAGGCTTATGTAAGAAAATCAAAAATGAATGAAGTTATTGAAGAACTAAAAGCCATTGGTGTCAAGGTAGTGTCAGTGATTCCGGTAGAACGAGTAGGTTCGTTTGAAAATCCATTGGCAAGTGGACTTGATTTAAAGCGTTCTACAGATCATTATATGGTTTCTAAGTTGGAAATAGTCTGTCGTAAGGAAGATACAAATAAGATTGTTGAAATAATAAAAAAAATTGCTCACACCGGAGCAAAAGGTGATGGAGCAATCTTCATTTCGCATGTTGAGCATACAATTAAGATTCGAACCGGCAAAGAAGGAGTAATAACATTGGACTCGCATAGTTAGTCTTTTTTGTGAATACTGCTTAAACCTTACAAAAGTTACAATAAAAATGACAAAAATATTTTAAACTAAATGGAGAATAAGATGACTCGCTGTATAACTTGTAAAAAATCATTGAATCGCAATAAAGCACATATAACAATTGAACTTAATAGGATTAATTATTTAGTCTGTTGTCCCTTGTGTCAATTAGAGTTTGAAAAAGATCCGAATAAATATATTATAGAACTTTCAAGTAAGCATTCTAAAAAATAACAATTTTCAAACACAATCCCCATAACATCCCTTTCAGCCCCTATCTGAGTTTCGGATAGGGGTTCGACTTTATAATTTAAACAATCTATTTTAAATAACTATACCATATTCACAGAAAGTGAATTGTGAACTGGCATTAAATAGTTATGAATATGTACGAGTTTTTGCTTAGGCGAATTTTTGGTGAACACACGGACAGGCTCAACAGAAAACTTTTGACATTCTAAATTAAAATCCGTACCCTACCTCACATAATGACTGTACAACGAGAAAAATATAAAATAACACCGGGTATTTATATTACTCTTATTATCGCTATTGCCTGTGCATTGCCGGGGCTTTATAATGGCATCATTCATGGAAACCTTTCACCGATAATGGGAGTTGTTTTCTTTGGGGTGGCTATTTTTGCTGCCGCTTTTATGCTTTCATGGGCTGCTGAAGTTGTCCAGATAGATATTTCCGAATCACTTGCCGTTGCTATTTTAGCCCTGCTTGCTGTACTGCCTGAATATGCCGTCGATTTTGTATTTACGTGGGATGCTCCATTTTCGCAGGCATCGCATCATTATGCTGTTGCCAATATGACCGGAGCTAATCGGTTATTAGTCGGCTTGGGGTGGCCGTTTATTCTTTTTTTATATGTTTATGTTAAAAGAAAAAAAGAAATTGTTCTAAAGGAAATTCAACGAGTCGAACTTTTTTATCTTCTGTTGGCATCATTGTATTCAATTACAATTCCGCTCAAAGGAGAATTAACTCTTATTGATACTGTTATTTTAGTCACTTTGTTTGGTTTATATACTCGTAGAGCGGCACAGATGGAGACCGAAGAACCCGAAATGGTTGGACCTCCCAAACTTGTTGCCAACATGCGGAATACTCCCAGACGTATTGTAACGGCAGTAATGTTTTTATTTTCAGGGGCAGTTATATTTTTTGTTGCCGAACCGTTTACCGAATCAATGATACATCTTGGCGAGGCGTATAATATCAATAAATTTCTGCTTGTTCAATGGCTTGCTCCGATAGCATCAGAATCTCCCGAGTTTATTATCGCAGCCACTTGGACACTTCGGGGAGCGGCTAATTCAGCAATTAAAGCCCTTATATCATCTAAAGTCAATCAATGGACATTGTTGATAGGAACGATTCCTCTTGTCTATGCTATTTCAGGCGGGGCAATTGTACCGTTTGAACTTGATACATTGCAGCAGCATGAAATTCTTCTGACAGCCGCTCAATCACTGTTTGCAGTTTTGATACTTTTGAATCTTAGGTTTTCTAAAGCGGAGGGGTTTGGCTTGTTGATTCTATTTCTTGCTCAAATGATTTTTGAGTCAATTCGGTTTGAAATGATAATTATTTATCTTGTGTTAGCTGTGATTATGGCAATTATGAATCATAAACATCTTTTACCCGCAGCCAAATTCGCATTAAATATTCGCAAGAAATAATAAAAAAAGCAGACATTTCTGCCTGCTTAAATTTTATTTACCCTTCGACAAGCTCAGGGTGACATACTGTACCTATTTCTTCTTTTCCCTGAATCCGATTCTTGGAAATGGGTTTACCATTGAACTGGCAATATTTGAAAGATGTGCATTTATCCGTTTTAAATAACGGGCATACATTGCAAGCGATACAGCATCAGATTTTGAGAGAGATTTGTCATTATCTAAAATCATTTCATCTACAATATGATCAGAAAGTTTTCCAATCTCTTTTTCTGAGATTAAAATCTGACGAGCAAGATGTTTATTCTGAGTTTTGAGAACCTCAATAATCTGTGGGAATTGTTCTTCAAGTAAGTTTTCAATTTTAGCTATATCCGCTTCAGCTTTTCCGCCTTTAAGAATTTTTTTGTGTAAAGATGCCAAGCCTGCAATATTTTTTGTATAATCACCAATACGTTCAACATCAATAACGATCGAAACCAAAGCAAGCCCCGGAACCAAATTTTGGGTACCGGCAACGGTAAGATGAGTAAGTACATTGCGGCGTACTTCCCGTTCGTACTTGTTGATTTTTCTATCCATCTTTTTAATATCAAATGGAAGTTCATCTGAATCAGACTCCCGAAGAGTCACTCTTGAGGCAGTATACATTTTATGATCAAATTCCAACATTGTCAAAGTCGTATCGAAAGCAATATCGAGTAAATTTTCTGAACCAAATAACTCTTTAAATTTATTAAACATAATAAAGACTCCGTTTTTATTATCTATAAAAATAAATAATTGTACCCGGTATGACAAAGAATACAATCACTACATATAATATCGGCACTGATTTAGATTTTTGAGTTAAATAACTCAATTTTTCCGCCATCCAAATAGGGATAGCTTTTAAAGGCCAAAAAATAGCTATACCAAATATATTAAACAAAAGATGGGAAAAAGCAAGAGCAATTGCAGCATGTGAACCGGTTACAAATGATGCTAAAAAAGCCGTAATTGTTGTTCCGACATTTGCTCCAAGTAGATATGGATATACTTGTATGATAGAAATTACACCCGCCCCAATTAAAGGTACGACCAACGATGTTGTTATCGAAGATGATTGAACAAAAGCTGTTAAAACTATTCCAAGAATAAAAGATAAGGCCGGAGTACGGAAAATATATCTTTGGAAAAATTTCTCAACTTTTGAAAGCACCAGTGATTTTAAAAGTTTTACAATAAAATAAAGAGCAATAAATAAAAACAACATTGCTATTGAAGCTGAGATAATACCGGAATCTCCGGTTGCATGGATAATCCATTTAGAGATAGGCTTTGTAATCATTTTTAATGGGGAGATAAAAGTCATCCCTCCAAAACCTGAGAAAATAGATTCCAAAAATAGTGCAGATTTTGATATTAATCCAAAATAAATTTCAAGAGGCAGCAAAACAATTACAGCACATATGTTAAAAAAATCATGGAGCATTGAACCGGTAAAAGCACGCCTGAATTCTTCACCTCGAGTAATATGCCCCAAAGAAACTAAGATATTTGTTACCGAAGTACCAATGTTGGCACCCATTATCATTGGGATAGCAGATTCAAATGGTAGTATTTGGGTACCGCTTCCGGCACCGACAGCAACTAAACCGACAATAATTGATGTGGTCGTTGATGATGACTGGACAATAGCTGTTGTCAAAACACCTATCATAAGGGCAATTATCGGATTTGAAGTAGAATGAAAAATAGCTTCGGCAAAATCTTTGCCCATATGTTTAAAGGAGCCGCCTAAAAGTGTAATTGATAATATAAATAAATAAAGAAGACCAAAGAGAAGAAATATTTTGGCAATAATCGTAGCCCAACTATGTTGGTCAACAGAATAGTCTGATTGCAAACTGGGTTTGTCGGTCATGTACTCATTTTTGTTTTAATTGTTCCCGTCATTTGCGAGGATTATATATAAGAGAAAACAGCCTGTCAAGTGGCAGGCTGTTTTTTTTGTACTTATTATAATTTTTTCCCTGCTGAGGCTATTACATATCCATCGGTTTTAAAATAGATTGATGCTACCCTGCGTATATCTTCTAAAGATATTTTGGATAATTTATCTAAATATATAGGGTCATAATCGACATTTCGACCATAAAAGGCATCCAAGCCAAGATAATATGCCTGATTTATAGATGACAGTTTTGCCGACATTAATCGTCCCCAAATATGATTTTTTGCTATATTGAGTTCTTTTTCTGTTGGTCCGTCGAGCTTGAGTTTATCTATTTCAAGCAAAATACCGTCTACTGCTTTTTGATAATTCTCAGCCTTTGTACCAATAACCGAATATGCTAAACCAAATTTATTTTCAAACATTGTACCGGCTCCCACCGAATAAGCTAACCCTTGTTTCTCCCGAAGATTAAGATAAAGCCGTGCGGACAATATAGATGAGGCAATTCCGATTGCGGCAGCATCGGGATTATCGGCACCCGGAATAATTGAGCCGATATATATTTGAATCTGTTCTTTATCAATCTCTTTATGTACAGATTTTGTTTCAAATATAGATTCAGGTTTCTCAGCAGTGAAATACTTTGCTTTTGTCGGGGCAAACTGTCCAAATCTTCGATATACCCATGCACGGACATCATCAATTGGTTTATTGGTAACAATGGAAATAATCATATTGTCAGGAGCATAAAAACGGTCATGGTACTTTTGTAAATCATCAACAGTAATTGATGCTATCGATTGTGATGTTCCCATTATTGGTTTGGCATATTCTTTGGTGCATATTGCTTTATAAAAAAGATTACTTGCCTGTTTTTTAGGGGAGACAGCATTGCGTCCGATAGTACCAAGCATTGAGCGTCGTACATTTTCAACTTCTTTTGTGTCAAATGAAGGGAGCAGTACCATATCGGCAAAAAGATTAAATCCTTTTTCAGCAAAATCATCTATTGTTTCAAATTTCATAAATGAAAACGAACGGCTGGTATAACGGTCATCATAAGGAATCCAGGGGTTATCATAGAGTGTTACATTGGCACCTATTTTAGCTAAATCACGAGAGAGCTCCGATGCGTTACGAGTTGCAGTACCTTTTTCGATTACGCGGTTGACAAAATCTGTAATACCTGCTTTGTCTTCCGGTTCATTGACAGAGCGGTTTTTTCCTAGCACATTCATAGCAAAAACTCGACTACCGGGATTTGACTTTATAATAAGTGTCATACCGTTATCAAATTTTTCACTATAATATTCTGATTTATCAGTAAGTTGAAATGAAACTGATTCCGTAGATGGATAGGTAAGAGCAAGACCGGAGTCTAAATTGTAATATGGAAAGGCAGCAGTATCAAAGTAACTTTTTATAGTCTCTTCTGATAGTTCATACGGGATATAAGGATGTTCATTTTCAGAAGCAGGACTGATTGTTGTGGCAATGTAATTAGGATTACTCAAATATTTTTTCGCTGCGGTAGTAGCTTGTTCCCATGTTGTGTTGTTGAGTTTTTCAGAATATGTCTGTACAAAATTATATCCGGCTGTCATCATCGTCGGACCGACCATAAAACCTAAGTAATGCAGTTTCTCTGCCAAATAAATATTATCTGTCTTTTCAGAAATTTTAATACCTTCTAATGCCTCCGCATCTGCCTGATAAGTACCTACGGTCTGAAAAAAGTTGTTTATTACAGCTATAATAGTATCTTTATTTTCTGCATTGTCAGAAATAACAGAAATATCTATCCGAGAAAAATCATCATACATATTCATACTGATAGATGCTTCGGTGGCAAGAGGTTCAGCACCGCTTTTGAGAGCTTTCATAAGAGGTGAAATATCATCCATACTATAAAACATACAGAGTAAATCTAAAGGAATATAATCAGAATCAGAATAACGAGGGGCTTCAATTGAATAATCAATATAGGTAGACTGTACGTTGGCAACAGTGTCATACATCGTTTGACCTGAAATAGGTTGATATACTTGAGATTTACTTGTCTGAGAAGTTGTAGAAGAATCTGCCATTATAACTTTGTAATCTGGGAGAGAAATATTCCCAAAAATTTTCTCGATTGTATTCTTCATATTTTCAGATTCAAAATCACCGATAACAAACAAAGTCATATTTTCGGGACGGTAATATTTTTTGTAATAATTTATAATTGCATCTCGGGAGATATTTTCAATAAACGTTCTGTAGCCTAAAACCGGGCGGTTATAGTCTGTTCCTCCAAGGGTCATTGTTGTGGTAAAATTCTCAGCAGCATATCCGGGGGAATCTTTATCACGGTTGATTTCTTCAATAACCACTTTTCTCTCTTTAGGTAATTCTTTTTCAGGAATAGTTGAATTAAAAAGCATATCTGCCTGTGTAGTCATACCAAAATCAATATATTGTTTAGGGAGCAGAACCAAATATGCAGTCATATCCTTTCGGGTAAAAGCGTTGATATATCCGCCTAAATCACGAATTGAGCCGTCGATATCTTCCCGACTTTTATTGGCTGTTCCGTCAAAGAGTAAATGTTCCAAAAAATGGGTAATTCCATTTTCATATTCGGACTCATATTTGCTCCCTGATCTTACAAAGACCATTGAAGTTATCATTGGTGATGAATGGCTTTCTTTTAAGATGACCTTCATTCCATTTTCAAGCTGATACACCGTTTCTTGAGCTGTTACAGAAATGGTTAAAAGCGAGGTGATAATTGTGAAAATAAATGCGGATATTTTGAATTTATTGTGAAATTTTTGATACATAAAAACTCCCGAGTTTTAAGACGGTTTAAATATTTTATCTATCAGCAAGTTATTAAACGGCAAACAGTATGTCAACTATGGAATAAATGAATTGACTATTATATACAATATAATATATTTCAAGTCTGTTATGAAAAAAATAATTCGCCATATTTTAACCGGTATAAGGTATTTTGTTGTTTGTACAATTGTTTTCTCAATTGTTGCAAATGGTGCTTTTGCCGGACAAAGAGTTGAAAAAGCAGAGCAAAACAGTAAAATTTCTCTTGAAGAAGCAAAACTCATACAAGGTCCGCTCTTGCCTGATGAACTCCCCAACAATATGAAAACCTCAAGTAAACCGGATACTGAACAGTCGGCATATCTAAAAGCTCCTCAAATATCAAAAACAGATAATAATCAATCACGATATAAATTACATAAAGAGCAATCAAAACAGATTTTAAAAGAGTTTCTTAACTCTCACAGAGAAAAATCTCTGATTTCATCAATTTCCCAAGTTCATTCAGACTTAGGGCGTCAATTCAGATTAGTTGGAGCCAAACCATCAGGTACCAGCTAACTGCTTTTATTTTTACCTCGTTTTAATTAGTTACAAAAATTACATAGTTACTTATAATTTTATTTTGAAAGGAATTTATATGTCCAAAAACAATTGGCGTATCATTGTGACTGCAGTTTTACTATTGGCAGCCTGTTACGCATTTTGGGGAACATTCAAACTATGGACAATGAGCGATGCTGATAAAGCAGCTCTGCAGGAAAAAGACCCAGGTGCTTTGCTTCATATGCAGCAAAAAGCTATCCGTCTTGGTTTAGATTTACAAGGTGGTATTCATGTTGTATTGAAAGTAGAAAATGAAGGAAAAAGTGCATCAGAAAAAGCAGATGATGTTGAACAAGCTATTCAGGTCATCAGGACTCGTATTGATGGTCTAGGTGTTGCCGAGCCGATTATATTGAAACAAGGGGTAGACCGTATTCTTATTGATCTGCCGGGGTATACCGATGCCGAACGTGCTGAAGAACTTATTGGTCAAACAGCACAGCTTACATTTAAACTTCTTGAATCGTCTGAAAATGCTAACCTATTAATCGCAAAAATTGATTCTGTTTTGTATGCAAAAGAAAAAGCAAAAAAAGAGACTACAAATGTAGATACAACAAAAACAGAAGCAGCAACTGATTCGACAAAAGGAACATCCGATGATGATATCCTTGCTGATTTAATGGGTGACTCTGCTGCAGCTGATGAATTTGCATTTGATGAAACAGCTGATGCGTCAATCAATGACCGTCCATTATCATCAAGGTTAGAAGTTGCTCTTTATAATTCTACTACCGGTACAAGCTGGCCAGGGTTTGCTGTCAGCAGAAATGATAAAGAACTTATTAGTAAATGGCTGAACATGCCAGAAGTTCTCAGACTTATTCCGGTTGATGTTGTTTTTGCATGGTCAACCCGTTATGAACTTCGGAATAATCGGGAAGTGTACTATCTCTATCTTATGAAAAGAAAAGAACAGTTTATCGGAAAATATTTAGAAAATATTGCGATGTCACGTGACTCTTACGGTAAATCTGTTGTAAACTTTAAGCTGTCAGGTGAAGGTTCAGCACGATTTGCTCAACTCACCGGTGCTAATATTAATAAACCTTTGGCAATTGTGCTTGATAATAAGGTTGAATCGGCACCAATGATTAATTCTAAAATCAGAGGAAGCGGTCAGATAACTATGGGTTCATCAGCTTCATTAAAAGATGCCCGTAATATGGAGATTGTTTTAAAAGCAGGTGCTTTACCGGTTCCGGTTAAAATTATTGAAAAAAATATTGTTGGTGCTTCTTTAGGAGCTGACTCTATTAGAAAAGGTTTCTACGCCTCTATGGTAGGACTGTTGATAGTTCTACTATATATCGCTGTTTACTACCGTGTTTCAGGTGTTATAGCAGATATAGGTCTTATCTTTAATATCTTTTTCCTTATGGCTGTTTTAGCCGGACTGGGGGCAACACTCACTATGCCGGGTATTGCGGGTATTATTTTAACAATAGGTATTTCCATTGATGCCAATATTCTGATTTTTGAACGGATTCGTGAAGAACTCCGTACCGGTAAAACTGTTCGGGCTTCTATAGATGCAGGATACGAACGTGCTTTTGTTGCTATTTTAGACTCTCATGTTACCACGTTGATTACTGCCGGAGCGTTATTCTTATTAGGTTCCGGACCTATCAAAGGGTTTGCGGTTACATTGTTCTGGGGTGTGTTAATCTCACTCTACACCGCATACGTAATTACCAAACAGATTTTTGATATTCGTAAAAAATATCAAAAACTCAGCATATAACGGAAAGGGTTTATAATAATGTTTAGAATAATACCGGAAACCAAAATAGATTTCATCGGCGTTCGTAAAATCGCCTTTGCGATTTCTTTGGTCTTTATAATTCTTGGTGTAATCGGGTTTACAATGATTGCAACAGGAAAAGCAAATTTGGGAATCGATTTTGCCGGCGGGGTAATGATCAAAGGATACTTTGAACAACCGGTTGCCATTGAAGATTTGGCGATATGGCAAAGGGTATCGCCATGCTGAGCAAGGTATGCGAACTGGACCCCAAGAACCATATGGGAGATCGGAAGAGCACACGTCTGAACTCCAGTCACACTGATATATCTCGTA
>CAJVYT010000043.1 GCA_913009765.1 uncultured candidate division Zixibacteria bacterium | reverse complement strand
CAATCCTCTTGACTTACAAAACTTTGTCAAATATTGCTTGAAAAAAACTAAGGTATTTCGTTCTCATATCTTATATCAAATAATTAGAAAAATCCTAAAAGAAACCCTCTAATTTATAATATATTCTGCCTTGACTTTTTGTTTAGTATTTATATATTTATAATATAAATAATAAAGTAGAGAATTTTGACAACCTACATAGGGCTTGTTGATAAACCCTCCATTCAGTCTTTGCGAGTCGAGTGAGTGAAAACGAACGAGACGTGGCAATCTCTAACTTAGTGCTTAACAAAAACATGAGATTGCCATTCGCCTATGCGAACTTTCGCGGACTCCGTTCGCAATGACAGGAAATTTGACTTTTTCAACAAGCCCATATTGGGGGTATAGATTTAGAGGGCAAAATGACCAAAAAAGTAATAAATAGAAAAGTTAACGTCCTTGTCGTTGATGATGATATTGATGTATGTGGTTTTTTAGAACGAATTCTCATTAAAAGAAACTATATGGTTGAATGCTGTTATAATCCTCTTGAAGCAACCGAAATTGTTAAAAAACAAGAATTTCAAATTATTATTCTTGATATAGTTATGCCCAAAAAAGACGGTATTGAAGTATTAAAAGAAATCCGTAAAATTGATAAAAGTGTTTGTATCATAATGCTTTCTGCATATCCAACCGTTGAAAGGGCATTTGAATCAATTCGTGAGAATGTGTTTGAATTTATTACGAAACCATTTGAAACTGCTGATTTTTTTGCTGTATTAAACCGTGCCGAGAAACAATATGGCTTGGTTACAAACTTATATCAACTTACAATCAACCAAATATCTTCACGATTGAGTACATTACGAAAAGAAAAAAAAATCTCTCTGAGACAACTTGCTAATATGGCGGGAATCTCACCAAGCCTTGTATACCAAATCGAACACGCAGAAACAGCTCCTTCATTGGCGACCTTATCAAAACTTACATCCGCACTTCAAACTGAAATGTCGTATTTTTTTGAAGATCTTTAACTTATATAATTTTATTCCATTTTTAATGAGACCGCAGAATAATTACAATGGATGAAGCACACTATTTAAAAGACATAATAAATTCCGGCAAAATCGGTATCCTCGACTGGAATCTGACTCAAGATACTATCTTAATATCTAAAACGTTACAAAATATACTCGGGTATCACAATACTGACTCAGGGATGGTTAAAGTCTCAATAACTGATATCATCTCTGAAAAAGATAAAATCGCAATCAATAACAATATTAACAGGTATCAAGCAGAAAATAAATCTGATTTCTCGATGCAGCATTGCATGATTCATAATGACGGCTCTGATTGTTGGGTATTACACAACGGCACTATCACCTTTAACAAACATAGAGAACCTATTCGATTGGTCTCATCAATTATCAATATCACTGATATAAAAGTTTCTGAATTGGAGTCAAAAGAATCAGAGTCAAGATACAGATATTTATTTGAATCTTCTCACGAAGGAATCCTGCTTTTGGATAAAGATCACAATACCATTTTATATGCAAATGATACAATCTCCAAAATGGTTAACTATCCAATTGATAAGCTTATCAAAATGACATTCAATGATATAGCAGTAATAAATATTGATAAAAAACTGCAAGAACTTATACCGATTGAAAATAGTATTTATAGTAATATCCAATTAACTCGATCTGACAAATCACATATCTATACAGATATAAATTGTATCAAAACTTCAATTGATGGAACAGACAACTATATATGTCTTATTAGAGATATTACTGAAAGTAAAAATAAATATCATGCCTATATTACTCATGCCCCTTATGGTATTTTCATAGTTGATTCAGAAGGTAATTATCAGGAAGTTAATCAATCTGCTTGTGAGATGACCGGATTTTCTAAATCTGAATTACTTACTATGAATATCAAAAATTTACTTGATCCAAAATTTCTAAATGAATCGCTTGCTCATTTTAATTCTTTATTATCAGAAGGTAAAATGGATGTTATTTCTGCTTGTGTTGATAAAAACGGCAACGCTATTCAGATAGCAATCAATGCCGTGCGAATTGACAAAAATAGATTTATCGGGTTTTGTCAAAATGTTACAGAAAAATTACATACTGAAAAACTTCTTATGGAAAGCGAGGAAAAATTTCGCAGTTTCATGGAACAGTCTCCTATTTCTATACAAATTATGAATCCTGAAGGAAAGATTATTCAAGTCAATTCAAGCTTCATGAAACTTTGGGGATTTTCACCGGATGTTTTACCTGAAATCTTTGAAAAATATAATATACTGCATGACGAGCAAGCTATAAAATTAGGTGTCATGCCTCTCATAAAAAAAGCTTTTGCCGGAGATGCGGTCTATTTACCCCCTGTTGAATATGACGTTCCAAATACAATGAAGTTACTCAAATTCACAAAAATTGAAGGAAGAATACAATGGATACAATCTCGATTGTATCCTGTAAAAAATAAAGATAATGTAATTACACATCTTATTATGATGAGTGAGAATATCACAGAAAGTAAACGTGCAGAAAAGAAACTTCAAGAAAGCGAGGAAAAACACCGTTTACTTGTAGAACACCAAACTGATATGATTGTCAAAGTAGATTTAGATGGAAAGTTCCTGTTTGTCAGCCCATCATACTGTAAGATGTTTGGAAAAACAGAAAATGAATTACTCGGTAAAACTTTCATGCCGTTAGTACATAAAGATGACCGCGAAAGAACAGCTAAAGAGATGGAAAAATTGTATCAGCCTCCTCATTCGGTATATATTGAACAACGTGCAATGACTAAGACCGGATGGAGATGGTTAGGATGGATGGACACTGCTGTTTTTGATGAAAATGGTGAGATTACAACAATTATAGGTGTGGGACGAGATATTTCAAAACGCAAACAGTCAGAAAAATTACAAGATACTTTATATAAAATTTCAGAAGCGGTTAACCAATCAAATAATTTAGAAAATCTTTTAATTAGTATTCACAACACTCTTGGTGCTATGATTGATACTACTAATTTTTACATTGCTCTCTACAATAAGGAAAGTGATTTATATTCTTTTCCATATTGTGTTGATCAATACGAAGATTCAGATTTTACTCCACAACAACTCAAAAAGAGTCTCACTGACTACGTGCGAAGAACAAAAAAACCATGTTTAGTAAATCAACAGACGCATGAACAACTTATTAAATCCGGTGAAGTTAAACTGATTGGACAGCCTTCTCCAATATGGCTGGGAGTACCTTTAAAAACTCCAAATGGAATTATTGGTGTTGTAGTTGTTCAAAGTTACGATAATCCCGATGCTTTTACTGAAGTAGATCTTGATATTATGTCGTTTGCTTCAGAACAAATTGCCTTGGCAATTGAACGTAAACGAACAGAAAAAGCTTTAAAAGAAAGTGAAGAAAAATATCGTGAATTATTTGATGAATCGGTAGCGGCAATTTATCTATTTGATGTACATAAAAATTTTATTGACTCAAATAAAGCAGGTCTCGACCTGTTGGGTTACACGCGAGATGAACTACTTAAAATGAGCATCCCTGATGTTGATGCAAATCCAAAAGAAGTAGTAACTGCTCATAAGAATATGTTGGCAGGTAGTGATCTCGTTAACTTTGAACACCATCTCAAGCGTAAAGACGGCACGATTATTACAGTCTTAAATAATTCAAAATCTTACACCGATTCAAAAGGAAATGTCATAGCTATTCAGAGTACACTGCTGGACATTACAAAACGAAAACAATCTGAAAAAGCACTAAAAGAAAGTGAAGAAAAATTCAGAGCATTTACCAACCAAACTACTGAAGGAATCACTGTGGCAAACTTGGATGGAAAATATGTTTTTGTGAATCCGGCTTTTTGTCAAATGTCAGGATATTCAAAAGATGAACTTCTTAAAATGACTGTCTTTGACATGACTGATTTTGATAGTGATACTAAACAGCAAATGAAAATTAAATTTTCGCAAAATCTGAACACAATAGAAGGTGTTCAAATGAATGTGAAGCTACACAAGAAAGACAACACCGAATATTTCACAGAAATTATTGGAAAAATTATTACTATTGGTAATGAGCAATTTGCATTGGGTACAATAAGAGATATTACTCAACATTTACAAGCAGAAAAGTTATTAAAAGAAAGTGAAAAAAAATACCGCAACCTTTTTGAAATCGCCCAAGAAGGAATTTGGGTCATTGATGCTGAGTCACGCACAACCTTAGTAAATAAAAGTATGACTGACATGCTCGGATATACCGAGAAAGAAATGTTAGGAAAACATCTGTTTGACTTTATGGATAAACAAGGAATCGAAATCGCCACCAAATTGATAAAACGTCGTAAAGCCGGTATTAAAGAACAGCATGATTTTGAATTTATGACAAAAGATGGCAATCGTATAATTACCACTATCGAAACTGCTCCAATTTATGATGATAATAAAAAATATATCGGAGCAATAGCAGGTGTTATAGATATAACAGACAGAAAAACAGCAGAAACAGCACTGATTGAAAGTAAAAAACAATATGATGAAATACTTGATAGAAGTAGTGCTGTTGTATATGTCAAAGATTTAAAACATAAATATTTATATGCAAATCTAAAATTTAAAAATTTATTTAACTTATCCATGGAGGAATTATATAATAAAACTGATTATGATATTTTCCCAAAAGAAGTTTCAGATCTATTTATTAAAAATGATATGATAGTATCAACCGAACAAAAATATCATCGAATACATGAAGATGTCTTACATGAAGATGGAATTCATACATATATTTCAGATAAGTTTCCACTCTTTGATTCAAATGGTAAAATATATGCCACCTGCGGAATTTCTACAGACATATCAGATTTATTAGAAGCACAACAAAAAGAAAAAGATATCCAACAACAACTTATCCGAAAAGACAGATTGATACATGCCGGACATTTAGCAGCAGCAATCGCTCATGAAATTAATAACCCAATGACCGTACTACATGGCTCTTTAGAGGAAATCAAAGACTCAATTGAAGCACTGAATGATGACGTTATTGATGAAATGTTACGAATGTCTCGAAGGATTAAAAAAATTATAAGCAATCTCTTGATTTTTACAAGTCAAACTGAACAAAAGAAAGAATCAGTTGATATAAACTCTATCATTCAAAATACATTTTTGCTAATGAGTAATTTGCTGCACAAATCATCCATAGAATTCATACTGGACCTATCAAAAGATAAACTTGAAATTGAGATAGCTCAGATACAGATTCAACAAGTATTTATAAATATTATTTTCAATGCGATACATGCCATGAAAAACGGCGGTCGCCTAAAAGTGAAATCTTATACAAAAAATAATAATATTTATATTTCTATTGAAGATAATGGTATCGGAATAGCTGAAGAAAATCTAAAATCTATATTTTTACCTTTTTTCACAACTAAAGATGTCGGAGAAGGTACCGGCTTAGGTCTGTCAATTTGCCACGGTATTATTAAAGAACACAACGGCAGTATTTCTGTCACGAGCAAAGTCAATAAAGGCACAACATTCACAATTATCTTACCAACCTCTTAAAATTATACTGTAAGAGACTCATAAAACCTATATGTACAGTATATATACTTAAATTCATATAAATAATAAACTTTTTAGTAGCATTAATTTTAATTTATTATTACATTTAAAATATGAGATTTTTATCTTTCAACTTATATTAAGAGTGAAGTTGTAAAAGGATATTTTTAAATCAGAAAACGATAACCTTTCATCTGAGGGGGCATGAAATTTGTTTGATTAAAGATATCCTTTAAAAATATACTGATTGCTTATTGTAAATGAAGATATAAATCAATTATTCATCTTTTCATGCAATATGGACTTACATTTTTCACAAAAATTTTCTGATTTAAAATCAAATTCTTCTATATATGTGCTGGAATGCATCACACAGTCGTAATTACGACAATGATGTAAACCAAATGTATGCCCCAACTCATGAACTGCTTCTTTTAATATTCGTTTCTCAAGATTCTCTTGATTTGCAGATAATCCATATAGTTCATCTTGGAAACGATAGATAGAAAAAACTGCTGCTCTCCCCTCCAGTTCAGCTTCACCAAATAAAAAAGTTAAAATTGGAGTATATAAATCATACACTGTCACTCCAAGTATTTTACTATTATCATTTGGTCCTTTTTCTAAAAATTGAGATAATATCCAAGTTGAGTTCAATTGAGACCGTTCTTGACTCCACCCTTTTTTTAAATTGATATCTATCGGTACATAACTTATTGGAATTTGAAAAACCTGTTTCAAAGAGATAGCAAGTCTGTCCAAAATCTCTTCATCTTCAAAATCCAGTGGAATAATATATATCTGCAAAACTACCTACAAAGTCCATATTTTTCAATTTTATGATAAAGAGTAGTGCGGTCAATTTGCAATATCTCTGCTGCATGAGATATATTTCCACCTGTCTGATCTAATATTTTTTGTATATATTCTTTTTCTAATGCCGTAAGACTTTGATCAGTAGAAGATGGCAAAGATGGTTTCTCAAAAGTAAAGCTATCAGGTGTGATAACCGGACTGGTAGAGACAACGACAGCTCTTTCAATACAATTTCGTAACTCACGAACATTTCCAACCCATTCATGATTTGTAAGCTGCTCTATAGCTTCTTTAGAAAATCCGGTTATAACTTTATTCATTTTGGCAGCAATTGTTTTAAGTAAAGCGTTGGCGATAAGCATAATATCAGAGCGTCGCTCTCTTAAAGGCGGGATATTGATAGAAAATACATTTAACCTATAATACAAATCTTCTCGAAACTTTCCTTCTGCAACCGCTTTTTCCATATCCAAATTTGTAGCACATATTAAACGAAAGTCTACATTAATTACTTCATTACCGCCAACTCGGGTAAACTGCCTTGTTTCAATTGCCCGTAAAAGATCCATTTGTGTTTTTGAATCTATACAGCCTATCTCATCAAGAAAAATTGTCCCCTGATGAGCAAGCTCGAGTTTTCCTTTTCGACGATACATCGCTCCTGTAAAAGCACCTTTCTCATGACCAAAGAATTCACTTTCTGCCAGTCCTGCCGTTAAACTACCGCAATTTACAGCGACAAGCGGAAAATAACATCTTGGGCTGAGAGAGTGAATCAATTGAGCCAAAAGCTCTTTTCCGGTTCCGCTTTCACCTCGGAGCATAACCGATGTATCAGTTTGTGCAACTGTCTTGGCTAAATCGAGAACTTTTTTAATTTGCGGACTCTCCCCGATAAATTTATCAAATCTGCATAGCTCATTAATACGCTTTTTGAGATTTTTATTTTCCGATACAAGTTTTTTCTGGACAACAATTTTTGAAATTAGGTGAATTAAATAATCAGGATCAATCGGTTTGGTTATATAATCATACGCTCCATCTTTGAGTGTTTTCACAGCTGTTTCAACTGATGCATATGCAGTAATCATTATTGTGGTTACATGCGGATCTATCTCTTTTAATCTATGATGAAGTTCAGGACCTTCCATCCCCGGCAGTCTGATATCCAAAAAAGCAATATCCCACTTCCCCGGTTTGAATTTTTCTAACGCTTCATCAGCATCAGCAGCAGAACCGACATTATAGTCAAACTCTTCAAACCATTTAGTTAATGAATCTCTTACACTACTTTCATCATCTACAATAAAAATATTGACTTTTTCTAATATTGCGTTATTCACATATAACTCCTAATTTCAACTGAGAAGAATCTATATATTTTTCTCAGCTTTCATTCACATCTTTCGGTATAGTTATGACAAATGTTGTACCTTTTTCAATCTCTGTTTTAATATCAATACTACCTTTGTGCCTTTCAATTATACCGTAGGCGATTGAAAGTCCGAGACCAACACCCTTCCCCTCTTTTTTACTCGTATAAAATGGCTCAAAGATATGTGGTAAGTGATCATCGGAAATACCTTCGCCGGTATCTTTAATTGTGATAATGCAATTACTTCCTGAGGAATCGACTCCGACCGTCAATGTTCCACCACCCGGCATAGCTTCAATAGCGTTCATAAGAATTGCCAAAACAGCCTGTTGTATTTGTTCCCTATCACATTTTATTTCTATTGACTTATCAAATACTGATTGCTCTAATGAGATACTTTTCAATAATAAATGATGTTGAATCAGTTTCAGACAATTTTCCAATAATTCAGAAATATTATTAAACGTAAAATCTCCTACTTTTCTTTTTGAAAAAAGCAGCAGATTCCTGACAATATTACCGCATCTGATTATTTCTTCACTCACTATATTCAAATCACCTTGAATAGCTTCTATCTTTTCCGGCGTAATGTCTGATTTATCAAGACGTTTTTGCGTAAGACGAACATAAGTCAAAATCCCTGCAAGAGGATTATTTAACTCATGGGCAACTGTTGCTGAAAGTTTACCAAGAGATGCCATTTTTTCCACATGTATGAGATGTGTATGTATTCGTTCTAATTCTTTTGTTTTTTCATCAACTTTTAACTCTAACGTATTTGACCACTTTTTAATTTCATTCTGTGCTTTGTTTAGTTCTTGCACCATAATATTAAAAGAATGGGCAAGCTGACCAATCTCGTCATTTCTTTGCATAGGAATATTGAAATTCAGGTTACCGGAAGCAATTTCTTTTGTTGCTTCGCTAAGTCTATAGATTGGTTTACGTATTAATATCCAAATAAGAATACCTGTTACAAATAAAACAGCAAGGACTAAGACAGCCGAAGAAATAATCGTATAATTTTGATTTTCAGCTAAATTTTTATCAACTTTTTTTAGACACATTTGAACATCTAAAACTCCAAGTATTGCTTTTTCTGTTGTAGGTACATGACAAGACGTTCCCAAGCATGAAGTTTCATTTTTTATAGGAGCAATCATAGAAAAGATACGACAGCCATCGGGGGCTACCGTTATACGTGTTCGCTCTTTTACTTCCAAAATCTTTAACGGTACAGAACTGCGATGGCACACTTGACAAACATCAGAAGATATAGAAACTTGCTTAAATTTTTCTTTGGGCTTTGTAGTATAAATAATCTTCCCACTTTTATCATATAGACGAATTACTCCAATTCCTTCTAATTCTCCTAAATATTTGAATATCTCCTCAATATCACCTTTACGGTTAATAAGCATGCTGTAATGGATTGAATTTTTTATAAGATCTGTATTTCTTAAAGCACTAACTTCTACTAAATTCATAAGGTTAGTACGCTGATTGGTGATATCTATGACTGTAAAAATACTCAGCCCAACAAACATTACCAAAAATATCGAGATATATAACTTTACACCTAATGACATATTAGCATCGACCATTTCGTCGTTATTTTACTTCAAGTATAACAAGTTTTTTTAATTACACAAGTAAGATAAAAATAAAAACCACTATTACCGGGAATTTCTATTTAAAATATTTCATTGGGTGTTGATGAAATATTCAAATTATAATAGTGGTTTATTTCTTCATCTTTGTGTAACACTTGTACTATTAATATTTACAATATTACTCCTATACCTATTAAGGAACCCGTGTAAAATCAGAAATAACACTACCTGATTTTGCATCCGAAATTTTATCAGCTCCGATTCTTTTATTCTTATTTTCCTCTACGAGAGGCTTCCCGAATACCGGAAGATATCTCACTGCCAAAGCAAATAAGAAAATAGCTATGCTTACAAGTGATAACGAAACAGAAACTTCCATCCAAGAAGGTGTATAAGTACCTCCGGAAAATGCTTGTATACCTGTAAGAGAAACATTTATCCGGTTAAACAAAAAACCAGATATTGTGAGAACCGAACAGATATATAAACCTTTTGTTGAAAGCCTTATCTTTTTTATGGAAAGCAATATTATCGGAATAACTGAACCAAGCAGCATTTCTAACCAAAAGACATAGGTTTCCATACGAGGCTCAAACATAATGTTCCATACTCCTCTAGTAGTAAAATCCTGTACCTTAAGAATAAGATACAACACCAAACCTAAGAGTATTACTCGACCAAGATGCTGTAAAATATGTTTTTCTAATCGATGTCCAAATGCACGAAAGCTCAAATGTGATTCAATAATAACCATAGCACATCCTGTTGTAATAGCTGACATCAAAAAGAAGACTGGAAGAAGCGGAGAATACCATAATGGGTAAAGTCTTGAAGGCATAATCAAATACAACGAACCAAGTGATGATTGATGTAAAAATGATAAAATAACACCAACAATTACTATTGGCACAATAGCCTTACCAACCCATTTTTTTAGTTTTTTCCATCCAAGCCTCTCGAAAACAACAGTACTAAATTCCAATGCCAAAACAGAAGTATAAAACATAACACACATTGCCACTTCAAACATAACTGAATGTTCATTTCCCATTATTATAGGATGCCAGATTCTTAAAGGGTGACCTATATCAAATAACAAACCTACAATAACAATGGCATACCCTAAAAATGCTGTAAGAATGGCAGGACGTAATACCGGATAAAATTGTTTTAAATGCAGAACATAAACCGCACCGGCAATAGTAAATCCGCCGGCTGCCAAACCAACACCGGTAACAACATCAAAGCCAATCCAAAGTCCCCACGGAAACTTATCACTCAAATTTGTGGCTGCTCCCAAGCCTTGAGTAAAACGAATAAAAATAGAATAGGATCCTGCTAACATTATGATAGCAAATAAAACTCTCCAGAAAGTTATTTTAAATGGTAATTTCATCTCTACACCTGATCTTTCCGTTGTGTTTGATTCCAAACTATTTTATTCTCTTTATTTCCTACATCGTTCTCCTTATCAGCAATTTCCATCCTTCTGTCAATAACCCACCAAACGCCATATAAGAAAGAACCAAAGAAAACTGAAAATCGTGGAATTTTTGATATTACATTCCATGTAAGATCCGGAAGAGGTTCGCCGGGCAAATTCATCGGAAAACCAAGTTCTTTAAAAGGTACTGAAGATATAAATAAAACCGAAGTACCTCCTGCTTCGTGTTCACCAAAAATATGATCGACATATGTTTCCGGTTCATCAATCATTCGTTTACGTGCCACCGCTAACAGTTCATCTCTGTCTCCAAAAATAGTTGCTTCTGCTGGACATGCTTCTGCACATGCAGGTATTTTGCCAACTTTCTGACGACTATAGCACATTGTACATTTCTGTATTTTGGGATTTGTAGTATTCCACTCATACGTTGGGACACCATACGGACAAGCCTGCATACAATATCGGCATCCAATACATTTTTCAGCATCATAGATTACCGGTCCCAATTCTGTTTTCTGTAAAGCACCTACCGGACATACCGAAACACAAGTAGGCACCTCACAGTGCATACACATTCGACGAAGATACACATCACCTTTGTCTATTACCGCAGTATAGGAAGTCGACGACAGATCAAATGTCTCTACATCAGGCTGATTATTCTCTTCCTTACAAGCCTCAACACACGCTTGACAACCTACACATAAATTTGTGTCTATTAAAAGTGCTTTGCGGTTGTTCATATTAGAGATCCTCATTCATATTCATAAGAAACTGTTGTTCAAATTCACCTATTGCTTTAGTATCAAGATAATCTGCTATACCGTCAACAAGAGCACCGCCGTCTGATAAAGTAACATTACTCAATGCCGGCTGCATTTGGTGAGCTAATACAAAATCTTTTAATCGGCTAAACTCATTTGATAACCATGTTTTAGCTTGTTCGGCAATTTTAAAAGACTTGATATCATCCGAAAGATGAGTTGGTTTCACGGAATACATCCAACATTCTTGATAGGGAGTATTGGTAAGTTTATCCGGATCCTGATCAATTTCAAAATTTGCGTATTCAATCTTACCTGAGACAGGCGATGTGAGACTTATTTTCTTATCCCCTTTGTTGAATACAATAAGTTCTTCTCCTTTCATTATATAGTCCCCCGAATTTTTTAACTTAACGGAATTAATCTTACCAAAAAATCGTTGAACAAGCTCATCAATTCCGATAGTTATATTCCCTGATGATTCCAAACTTAACCACGTGTGGTTAGGTGAGAAAAAATACCCTTTTGGAAAAGGGAGGCTGATTCTTTTTGTAGAAACAACTAAATCATCTACACTGTCTTCAATTTCTTTCTTCTGAAGCAAAGAACTGATGCCAATAAAGACGATAAACGTTAAAACAACAAATATTGCGACCATTTTATGACTCCTTTGAGTTTAAGTTATCACTTACACGTCTTTTGTGAATCTTTTCACACTATTCTCTATAACACAATCCATGCCAATCGTGGTTAATCACGACTATTATATCGTAACCGCCTACAAGACTATATATTACAGAAACCCATTAGTAGGAAATATCAACTGTATATAAATAGCTAAAATAATACTGTAGTATATGTCTACACTATTATTTTACTGCAAACCCTAAAAGAGATGTAGGTTGCTGTGCGACAACAAGTACAGCAGTGTGGCGAATTACAACAGTGAAATGTAGTATTCTACCACATTAAACCGTAGGAATGCGAAATTCGCACTATCAATGCTAATGATTGTAAATTTTTTTATCAGTTTATGTAGGGCAGCATCCCTGTGATGCTGCCATCATAAGGCTGCCAGACAAGACACCCGACAGCACGAAAAAAAGTATACACAAAATCACTACAAAAGATATGAACCAAAATGGCTTTAACTCATTTTTCAAGGCAATGCCATTTCGTCGTAACTCTCTAGTAATGAGAAAAAACGGGTTCTTAGGTTCCTTATATATGCGAAACGAACCCATTTTGAAACAAATACAAACACCCCCGCCCCCTCTTACAAGGGCTTGTTGATAAACCCTCCGTTCGCAATGACAGGAAAATTGACTTTTTCAACAAGCCCACAAGAGGGGAGTCAGTAACGGTAGAGTTGTATCTGATATGAATATAATCTACATAATTCAATTATATTTTTTGTCTGTCTTTATGTTTTTATAAAAGTCATTTCCCCTCTTTTAAGAGGGAAGTTTACAACAAAAAAATTGCTTGATAAATTGGAAAAAACTCTCTTTGACTTGAAAGCAAAAGCTTACAATTTGTCATATTAGAGCTTAATATTCCATAAATTATTCGCTCAATCTGCCGACAATAATAGACATGACTTTCTTTTTAAAAAAGAAGGTTATTAAACTAATCTGTAAAATAAGCATCCAATGATTGGTAATAAGAAATCTGAAGATATGACAACAATAACTGAAAATAACATAAACGAAACTAGTAAATCTTCTTCGTACATAAATGATTGGAAAATATGGGTGTCGGTTGGAGTCATAGCTTTGTTTATTGCTGTTACAATGCAGTTTGGAATGAGAACAAGCTCTCAAATAACAAAAAAATATGCTCCTCTGATAGATGCGGTAAATAATATCAAAACCGAAGCGACATTCGCTCATTTGGAAATTGAATATTTTATCAATGGAAACAGGCAAGATAATTTACGAACCATACATAATCACCTTAACAATGCAGAGTGGTATGCACAAGCTATGCTTGAAGGTGGAGAAAAAGATATATGGGTCTACACACCACTTGAAGAACCTCTTTTTCGACAAAATACATCAGAAGTTTTAGATAAAATAAGAACTTTTAGTCTTCTTGCCAAAGAAAAACTTGCTCACCCTGAGCAATCTCAAGCAGGAGCTGATATTGAACAACAACTCAATAGTCTGTTTTACAATATAGTAGCACAATCCCATAATGTGGAAACCGCCATTGAACAATCTATGTTCAAAGATATTAAACAGTTTAACAAAACAAAATATATCTTAATTCTGTCATCTTTATTTTTTATTATTCTTATTGGGATAATACTATATCGTTATCAGCGAAAACAATCTAACAGGCAGATACGGCAATCACAACAAAAATTTGCTTTACATATCGAACAGACTCCTTTAGGAGTTATACAATGGGACTTAAATTTTAATGTCACTGAATGGAACAAAGCAGCCGAGAAAATTTTTGGGTTTACAAGTGAAGAATCTATTGGGCGATGTGCAATAGAGCTAATAATTTCTAAATCGGAAAAAGAAATCGCCAATAAACTGTGGGATAATTTGCTACATCAAAAAGAAAATATTCAAATTGTTTTTGAAAACGTTACAAAAGATAATAAAATTATTACATGTGAATGGTACAACACACCATTAGTAGATGAAAACGAAAAAATAATAGGCGTTGCATCTTTAATGATGGACATTACCGAAAGAAAAAAAGCAGAAAAAGCCGTTCGTGATAGCGAAGAACGGTCCAAAAAACTTTCCAATCTTACTTTTGAAGGAATATTTATTCACGACAAAGGTGTGTGTATAGATATAAACGAATCACTCTTAAAGTTGGTCGGCTATTCAAAAGAAGAAATCATCGGTAAAAATATGATAGAACTATCCATCCCGAAAAAATATCACTCAATGATTAAAGAGAATATGAATAGAAATAATACAAAACCTTATGAAATAGAAGCAAGAAAAAAAGATGGGACACTGTTTCCAATAGAAGTTGAATCAAGAATAACAAAATATAACGATATCCGGGTCACCGCAATTAGAGACATTACCGAACGTAAAAAAGCCGAAGAATCTAACGCTCTGCTTTCAAGAGCTATTGAACAAGCTGCTGATACAATTGTGATTACAGACGCCAAGGGAAATATTCAATATGTCAATCCGGCTTTTGAGAAATCTACCGGTTTTACTTCTGAAGAAGTAATAGGACAAAATCCAAGAGTTTTTAAAAGCGGTCAGCATGATGATGCTTTTTACAAGGAAATGTGGAAAACACTTGTAAGCGGCAAACAATGGCATGGTGAAATTATTAACAAGAAAAAAGATGGGACCTTATTTACTGAAAATGCGGTATTCTCCTCCATATCTAACTCAAATGGTGAAATTGTTAATTATATTGTTGCTAAAAATGACATATCAGAAACCAAACGTCTGCAGGAATTAGAATCAAGAGCCGAACGACTTGAAATGGCAGGCATTATCGCCGGGCAGGTTGCTCACGACTTTAATAATCTCTTGGCACCAATAATGGCATACCCCGAGTTTATCCGTGAAGAACTTCCTCAAGACCATCCGGCACAGTCATATCTTGATACTATTGAACAAGCTGCAACAAAAATTTCTGAAATAAATCAAGATCTGCTCACTATGGGAAGAAGAGGTCATTACAATCAAGATGTAATAAATCTAAACCATATAATTCTACATACCGTCAAAGAAATGGAATCTCGAACAAACACGATAAAATGTAATGTAGAACTATCCGAACGTCTTAAGAAAATAAAAGGCGGCTCCGCCCAAATTCATCGGATGCTTACTAATCTTTTGGTAAATGCCCAAGATGCTATGCAAAATAACGGAATCATTACTATTAAAACCGAAAATTATTATGCCGATGATACATCTATTGCGTTTGGACGTGTTCCCAAAGGTGAATATGTTAAGCTGACTGTGACTGATAACGGATGCGGGATTCCTGATAACATAATCCAGAAAATTCTTGACCCTTTCTTTTCTACAAAATCAGCTGGCAAAAAATCAGGATCAGGGCTTGGAATGAGCGTTGTTGATTCGGTCATTAAAGATCATAACGGCTATCTTGACTTATACAGTAAAGTCGGTGTTGGAACGTCGTTCTACCTCTACTTTCCAATTTCCAAAGGGGAAACAGAAAAGACAGACACAGAACAATCAAAAATCGGCACCGAAAAAGTTTTAGTTGTTGATGATGATGATATCCAGCGAGAAGTATCTACACAACTTCTAAAAAAACTTGGCTACAAAGTCAATACTGTTACAAGTGGAGAACAAGCTGTTGAATTTCTAAAAGAAACCCCCCAGGATATTATAATCCTTGATATGATCATGTCACCCGGAATAGATGGAACCGAAACATACAGACAAATTCTCGAAACTAATCCTCAACAAAAAGCCATCATTGTTTCAGGTTTTTCTGAATCTAAGAGAGTGGTTGAAGCACAAAAATTAGGCGTTGGTGCTTTTGTCAAAAAACCATTCACCAAATCAACTATTGCTGCTGCTGTTAGAACTGAGCTTGACAAAGAAACTACCGTATTAACAACATAATATATAAGTGGCATTGATTATACAATGCCATAGAGCTTGTTGAAAAACCCTCCATTCAGTCTTTGCGAGTCGAGTGAGTGAAAGTTCGCCTAGAGATCGGAAGAGCACACGTCTGAACTCCAGTCACACTGATATATCTCGTATGCCGTCTTCTGCTTGAAAAAAAAAAAAAAAAACGAACAAAAAAAGACAAAAAAAAAAAAAAAAAACCACAGCAACGTGATAAGCTCCCATTGTATCACTATGATAATTCGCCATACTCCCTCTCACACTCAG
>CAJVYT010000042.1 GCA_913009765.1 uncultured candidate division Zixibacteria bacterium | reverse complement strand
ACTATTGTGAGTTTGGCATATTTTGCCATGATTTTTTTTATACCGATACCTGAAAACATTATTTCAAGTCGAAGTGACTCACCCATTCCCTCAACTTTGACAATCCGACCACGACCGAAAGTAGGATACTGAACTTTTCTCAACAAGCATCCATGAGGATTCTTCCTAAAATATTTATATTATAATTGTCATTACAATTGTTGAAGATGGGATTAAGAAGTGTGTGTCAAAGGTAAAGGGAATCAACCAACTATTGTGAGTTTGGCATATTTTGCCATGATTTTTTTTATACCGATACCTGAAAACATTATTTCAAGTCGAAGTGACTCACCCATTCCCTCAACTTTGACAATCCGACCACGACCGAAAGTAGGATGCTGCACTATCCGTCCGATTTTCATAATTTCATTTTCTTCAAACTCGTAATGCACTCCCTGTGACTGCGAAGCTGCCATAGCAAGCTTACGGTTAAAGAATGTCTGTTGAGTATGCTGTTGTGAATGGGTATTGGTTCCATATCGTCGGTTATGACGACGGTCTTTTTTTTCGATAAGCTCTGCCGGAACCTCTTTGATAAACCGTGATGGTATCGACTCGACTTCGCCAAACCGATATCGCGTAGTTGCCGATGAAAGATATAACTGTCTTTTTGCTCGGGTAGCACCAACATAAAACAGACGGCGTTCTTCCTCAAGAGCCATCGGGTCCATTGTAGCCTGTCCCAGCGGAAAGAGTCCTTCTTCAAGTCCCACCATAAAGACAGTATCGTACTCTAATCCTTTGGCAGCATGCAGAGTCATCAGAGTTACTTTGTCATCAATTTCTTTGTATGCATCCAAGTCGGTGAACAAAGAAATTTCGGCAAGATATGATTCTAAGGCAGCATCAACATTGTTATTAACATATTCGGCAACACCTTCGATAAACGCCTCGATATTTTCAATTTTGGTCTGCCCGATTATTTTATCTTCGTTGCGAAGTTCTTCGATAAGATTTATATCTTCAACCAAATCTTGAGTCATTAAATCTATCGCCATTGATTTTTTCTCAGTACGATATTTTTCTATTAACTCGACAAACGGTTTTATACGTTTTGCTCTGGCACCAAACTCGGGATAGTCGTCATTTTTTTGGATAACCTCATACATGGAGATTAATTCTCGTCTGGCAATTATCGCAATGTCCGTAACCGTTTTGGCACCTATGCCCCGTTTGGGATAGTTGATTGTTCGCTCAAAAGCAACATCATCTTTAGTGTTCACAATAAGTTTCAGATATGCCATTATATCTTTGATTTCTTTTCTCTGATAAAATGAAACACCGCCGACAATTTGGTACGGCAATGACTGGCGGCGGAGTTGTTCCTCAAAGGCACGTGACTGAGCATTGGTTCGATAGAGTACGGCAGTATCTTTGAGCGAAGTTGTTATTTGTTTATTGAGTATCGTTTTTACAACCTCGAGAGCTTCTTCGGCGGCGGTATCTACCAATAAGAGTTGTAACTTTTCGCCGCCCTGTTGGTCTGTCCAGAGTTTTTTCCCTTTGCGGGCTTCGTTGTTGTCAATAACAGCCGAGGCAGCATCTAAAATTACATTTGTCGAACGGTAATTTTGTTCGAGTTTAATAATTTTAGCACCGGGGAAATCTTTTTCAAAATCTAAAATATTGCGAATATCGGCACCACGCCATCCATAGATAGACTGGTCTTCATCCCCAACAACACAAAGATTATTATGTTTATCAAGTAAGTATTTCATAAGAAGATACTGCACATGGTTGGTATCCTGATATTCGTCAACCATAAGATATTTAAACCTGTTGCGATATTTATCTCCAAGCTCTTCATGGTTTTTTAAAAGCAAAACCGAATTGTACAAAAGGTCATCAAAATCCATCGCATCACATTCTTTGAGCCGTCTTTCATAGAGTGAATATATCTGAGAGGTGGCATCTTCAAAATATCCCGATGCTGTTTTTGCAAAATCATAGGCAGAAATCAGTTTGTTTTTACAATCAGATATTTTTTTCATCTGTGCTTTGGGAGTAAACTGCGTATTGGAAAGCCCCAGTTCTTTGATACAGTTTTTGACAAGAGTCTGAGCATCTTTGGCATCAAAAATAGTGTAGTTGGAGTCATAACCTATTAGGTGTGCTTCACGACGTAGAAATCTTGCACAAAATGAATGGAATGTTGATACATTTAAAGACGGTACATCGCCGCCCAAAAGCTGTCCGACCCGTTCTTTCATTTCACCGGCAGCTTTGTTGGTAAATGTGACCGCTAATATTTGGTACGGTTCCGCTTTGCGTTCGACAACAATATATGCCAAACGACGGGTTAATACGCGGGTTTTGCCCGAACCGGCTCCTGCGATTACAAGAAGTGGTCCTTCGGTGATTGTGACTGCCTCAAGCTGGGCAGGGTTGAGATTTTCAAGTAGTTTACTCATAGTTTAGTGTAGAATATATGTATTGAATATTTGAATGCAATTAGTTTGTTGGAAAAAGATTTTGTAATTAAAAAAACTTGTAGGTTGCGGTTCCGTTGGTTTAAAATCGTCAGATTTTAAAATCGAGAAGCCCGACAAACTTACTACCTACCTGCTCTCCTCTCCGTGCTTGCCACGGAGCCCAGAACAGGAACAAAATGTCTGTTGATAAAGAGTTGTTAGAAGTTTATGATGTATCTATTTATTTGTTAAATATGTTTCTGCACTGGTTTCCGTCTTCGACGGAAAGGAGTAGAGTATAATCGTAATTACAGTGTAAAAGAAATATTAGTTTATAAATATACTAAGTAGATTCCTCAGATAATTTTATTACTCCACCAACCCTCTCCGTGCTTGCCACGGAGCCCAGAACAGGAACAAAATGTCTGTTGATAAAGAGTTGTTAGAAGTTTATGATGTATCGATTAATTTGTTAAATATGTTTCTGCACTGGTTTCCGTCTTCGACGGAAAGGAGTTACTGAATATTTGAAAATTATCAGTAGGGCGGAAATCTTTAGCATTTCCGCTAACAACAGTTTTTACATGTTTTACAAATTGTGCCTATTCCGCTAAGACAGGGCAATGCCCTGTCGGTACAATAATGATTCAGGCATGCCCGAACCCTACATACTAATTGCAATAAAAAAAGTCAGGTCTCTTAAGAGACCTGACCTACAAGTTTTTTGTATAGATACAATCTTGTCAAGCCCACAGGGGACATAACCTACAAGTTAGTTTTGTTTTGGGCGGGACTGGCTGTATACAGATACTTTTTTACCTGTTTTGCCAACTCTTTCAAAACAAACTTCACCGTCAATTTTTGCAAAAAGAGTAAAGTCTTTTCCCTGTCCAACATTGTTGCCGGCTTTGATTGGAGAACCAACCTGACGAACAATAATAGAACCGGCAGTAATTGACTGACCGGAGTATAGTTTGGTTCCGCGTCGTTGTCCGTTTGAATCCCGACCGTTTCTGGTAGAACCAACACCTTTTTTATGAGCCATAATAAAACCTCGTATATTTTAACAATTCTTTTTCTATCTCAAATGCTTACCCTTTCCGCCTAGGCGGACTCAGGGTGACTTCTCAATCTTTCGATTGTAGCCACCAATTATAACACAACAGAAGATTAATGCAACATCTTTTTGCAAGTTATTGGTTAAAAACAGTTTAACATTTTAAAACTGGTATATATTTGGTAAAAAAACAGCCGATTTTTAAAAAATCGGCTGTTTTAGAAATTAATAAACTGTATCTGAATTATGCAACAGTTTCGTTTAAATTGTCTTTTTGAGACTCAAAATCAAATTTCAAATGATCATCTTCAACTGTAATTTTCAAATCAATGTCACCGGCATATTGACCACGCAAGATTTCTTCGGCAAGCGGGTCTTCAAGATATTTCTGCAAGGCACGTTTAAGCGGTCTTGCACCATATTCCGGTTCGTATCCATTATCGGCAAGAAAATCTTTGGCTTCTTCTGTTAAATTAAAACTAATACCTTTATTAGCCAAACGAGATGCAATATCTTCAACAAGAATTTCAATAATCTGTTTGATATGACTTTTGTCAAGAGAATGGAATACGATAGTTTCATCAATACGGTTGAGTAGTTCCGGATTGAACATTTTTTTCAATTCTTCCATAATTTTTTTAGTCATACCGGAAAAAGATGAATCAGATGCTTCAGCACCAAATCCGACAGTTTTGTTATCACGTAATTGACGAGTCCCAATATTCGATGTCATGATGACAACGGTATTGCGGAAATCAACTTTTCGTCCGAATGAATCAGTTAAAGTACCATCATCCATCAACTGCAGCAGAATATTAAATACATCAGGATGAGCTTTTTCGATTTCATCAAGCAGTACAACAGAATAAGGTTTACGCCTGACTTTTTCAGTCAGTTGACCGCCCTCTTCATATCCAACATACCCCGGAGGAGCACCAATTAAACGAGAGACTGCAAATTTTTCCATGTATTCAGACATATCAATTCGAATAAGTGAATCGGCATCTTCAAACAAGAACTCAGATAATGTACGGGCAAGTTCTGTTTTACCTACACCGGTTGGTCCTAAGAAAATAAAGGAACCAATCGGACGGCGTGGGTCACCCAAGCCTGCTCTGGCACGGCGGATTGACTGCGAAATAGATTTAATAGCATCTTCCTGACCGATAATAGTTTTCTTGAGTTCTTCTTCCATATTAATCAATCGTTTTGATTCGTTTTCCTCAAGACGGAAAAGAGGTATACCGGTAATTTTGGCAAGAACAGAAGCAACATCTTCACCACTTAAGGTAACTTTATTATTTTTTCTGTTTTCTTCCCACTCTTCCTGTAAAGTAGAAAGTTCATCACGTTTGATTTTAATATCATCACGAAGTTGGGCAGCAGTTTCAAACGCCTGATTTTTCACTGCCTCTTCTTTTTTCTCTTGCAGTTCATCTAACTCTGTTTCGATTTCAGCAAATTTTTCCGGTCGTGTATAGGTTGCAAGATGAGCCCTTGAACCGGCTTCATCAATTAAGTCAATCGCCTTATCCGGTTGAAATTTACCGGGGACATATCTGTTAGAAAGTTTTACAGCGGTTTCGATAGCATCATCGGAAATATTTAGTTGATGATGATCTTCATACTTCACACGCAGACCTTTTAATATTTTAATAGTATCACTTTCAGACGGTGGTTCTACCATAACAGTTTGGAAACGGCGGTCTAAGGCACCGTCTTTTTCGATATATTTTCTATATTCGTTAAGTGTAGTTGCTCCGATACAGCGTAGTTCACCACGAGCCAGTGAAGGTTTAAAGATATTTGAGGCATCCAAAGAACCTTCAGCACCACCGGCACCAACGATAGTATGTAATTCATCTATAAAAATAATAACATCAGTTGCATTGATAATTTCTGTCATCACAGCTTTCAAACGTTCTTCAAACTGTCCCCGATATTTTGTACCCGCAACAAGTGATGCCATATCAAGCGTGACGACTCTTTTATTTTCAAGAGTTTGCGGTACTTTGTTTTCAACAATGCGTTGGGCAAGACCTTCGGCAATAGCAGTTTTACCAACTCCCGGTTCACCAATTAAGACAGGATTATTTTTTTTGCGTCGAGAAAGAACTTGGGCAACACGTTCAATTTCATATTCCCGTCCGATAATCGGGTCAAGCACTCCCCGACGGGCTAGCTCTGTAAGATCTCTGCCAAAATGGTCTAAGGCAGGAGTTTTAGATTTTTTACGTTTCTTCTTAAATGATGACGGTTTGCCATTTTGAATATTTTTGAGCTCTTCATAAGCTTCTTTATAATCAATTTCATAACCGGAAAGGACTTGTGATGCGACCCCTTCTTCATCTTTTAATAATGCTAAAAGAATATGTTCAGTATCAATATCTTTTGACTGCAAAGCTCTTGCTTCTTGACCTGACACTTCAAGTGTTTTTTTGGCACGGGCTGTTAAGGGAAGCTGTCCCATTGTCATTGTTCCGCCAGAAGGCTGTACAACTTCTTCAATTGATATCCGTAAGTCAGCAAGTTCCAATCCAAGATTGGTTATAATTTCAACAGCACGTCCGTCACTAAGCCGAACTAATCCAAGGAGCAGATGCTCTGTGCCAATATAGTCATGTCTCAGTCGTGATGCTTCATCACGTGCATACTCTATTGCTTTACGAGCACTTTCGGTGAACATTTCATTCATGACATTTCATCCTTTATATATCTAACATTATCTTTTCGTAGTAAAAAACATCCAAGCTGTTTTTTTATTTTTGGTCACGCAATTTTTCACGTACCATTTGAGCACGAACAAAATCACGTCTGTTATTATCCATTTCAGACCCATAATATTTTTGTAAATGAGCCGGCTGGGATAATAGTAATATATCATTAATTAATCCCACATCCAAGAAATCAAGCATTTTTGTAGCATGTCCTAAACGAACAGCAGAAAGCAAATTCATCACTTCTTCAGATGTCAACACTCTGGCATTTTTTAAAATTCCATAAGCACGCCAAATTTTGTCTTCTATTATTTCAGATGTTTCTTCAATAAGTCTATTACGTGCTGATGTTTCTTTTTCTATAATTTCGTTAGTTATTCGTTCAATCTGCTTCAGAATTTCTTCTTCTGTGACACCAAGTGTGGTTTGGTTTGATATTTGGAATAAATTTCCCAGCACATCGGAACCTTCACCATAGAACCCTCTTACAATTAAACCGGAACGAGTAATATGAGAAATAACTTTATCAATTTCACGAGTGAGGACTAATCCGGGCAGATGAATCAACACCGATGTTCTCATACCGGTACCTGCATTTGTCGGACAGGATGTCAAATACCCAAAATCGGCATCGTAGTTAAATTCTAAATATTTGCTGATTTCATTTTCATATTTCATCGCAAGCTCAAAAGAACCTTGTGGATCAAGTCCTGCGGAGAGAGCCTGTATCCGTAAGTGATCTTCTTCGTTTACCATAATTGAGACCTGTTCATTATCTGAAATAAACAGTGCTTTATCAAATTCGTCATTTAGAAAAACAGGAGAGATAAGATGTCTTTCAATAAGGAAATCTTTATCAAGTGCATTAATATCGGCTGCTTTAATATAGGTACCGTCACTCATTTGTTTTGACCGTGCTACAACCGAGTCAACATAACTGATAACTCTTTTTTTCGTTTCTATATCAGCAGACTCCGGGAAATTGCACCCGCTAATATTTCGGGCGAGACGAACTCGTGTAGAAAGAACAACTAAAGATTCTTTTCCATTACTTGAAAGCCAAGCCGCCGGAGATTTTGCCATTTCATCAAACATTGTATGTAACATATTCTCCCTTTAATTCTCAATAGAGATTGAGTCTTGGAGCGATTTTAATTTATCTCTTATTTCAGCCGCCCGTTCAAAATCTTCTGAACTGATTGCTTTTTGTAATTCGTCTTTGAGTCGTTCTTCTTCTTTGACAGAAAAAGTTTCAGCATTGCCCTCGTCGGTAATTGCAAATGAAGGGGTTTTGCCTCTGTGCATTGATGCACCGTGAATTTTTCTCATAATCATTTCCAAGCGGCTCCGAAATGCTGTATAACATTCGCCGCATCCAAATCTACCTTGACGAGTAAATTCATCAAAAGTTAAACCACAGCCTGAGCAACTAATTGATTCTTCTTGAGCAATTTGTTTTTGCATTGGAAGGTTCGCTGCCAAACCGGATAAAATATCTGCCAATGGAAATGGTATATTATCTAAAGGAGAATGAAATCCTCGGGCAGCAGCACATTCATTACACAAAGACAGTGTAGACTGCACATTGTTTTTTATCTGTGTAAAATTAACTTGAGCTTCTCTTTTATTACAATCTTGACATAGCATAAATTCACCTACTTCATTAACACTCATGTAAAACGCCGTCAACAATCTGAAAATGTCTCATACATTGGTTAGACAAATCTTGATTGTGGGTGGCTATTAAAAAAGTAATTTTCTTTTCATCGTTTAATTTCATCATCAACTCATGAAGTTTTTGTCCGGTTTCTCTGTCTAAATTCCCGGAAGGTTCATCAGCAATCACCAGTTCAGGAGAATTTGCTAAGGCACGAGCAACCGCAATACGTTGTTGCTCACCTCCGGAAAGTTCTGCCGGACGATGATCTCTTCTATCTATTAAACCAACAAGTTCCAGTAAGTGTTCCGCATTTGAGACTGAATCCCTCTTGTTTTGTCCGGCAACCATCATCGGAATCATCACATTTTCCAAAGCAGAAAAATCTTCCAACAGATAATGAAATTGAAAAACAAAACCTATTTTGGCATTTCTAAACCGAGCTAAAGCTTCTTCAGATTTTCCGTTTATCGATTCACCGTCAATAACAACATGACCTTTTGTCGGTTTGTCAAGTCCACCTAAGATGTGTAACAGAGTTGACTTACCTATACCGGATGCTCCGGTTACAACTGCTGTTTCGTAAGGTTTAATATCCAAATTTACGCCTTTTAAGACAGATAAAGGTTCATGCAAGGTAGAAAAATCCCTGTGTATATCTTTGGCTGATAAGATGTAATGTTCATTCATCATTTATTTTATTTGAACTCCAATTTCTTCATATCCATATACCTCTAAAATCGGCAATAGATGAAAACTCTTTAATTTATAATCAAAATCATTGTTATAATTATTTCCGTAAAACCTTGATAACCGAGAGTTTTGCCGCCTGATGAGCCGGAAAAAGTGCCGCTAAAAAACAAATAAAGACAGTAACCACCCCGGCAAGTAAAAATTCATACCATTTGATAACAAAAGGCAAATATGAGATAAAATAGATATCCGGCGGCAGTGATATTATTTCAAATTGATTTTGAATAATAATTGCAGTTATTGCCAATAACCAGCCGGCAAAGACACCGCCAATACCAATCCATAACCCATTATAAATAAATATCTTACGAATAGATGACGGAGTTACGCCAATTGTCTTTAAAATGCCTATTTCCTGACGTTTTTCCATAGTCATCATCACTAAAGTTGAAATAATTGAAAAAGCAGCGACCAGTATTATTAAAAGAAATCCAAGCATTAGCACAATTTTTTCAATTTCTATCCACGTAAAAAGTTGTTTGTATAACACGTTCCATGGGACAACATCATATTTGAAATCTAATACTCCATCAATTATAGGAGATAAGTCTTCTGCCATATAGATATCTTCAAGTTTAAGATGAATCGCCGTTACTCCGTTGCCGGTTTTAAATAATTTTTGGGCAGCTTCAAGAGATATATATGCAAGCTGTCCGTCAAACTCATTCATACCTGTTTCAAAAATACCGGAGATATAAAATTTGGCAACTCTGGGGCGTGCTTTACGGGAAAGAGTCTCTTTATTTAACGAATAAAGTACAACTGACTCTCCAAGATACACTCCTAATCTATCGGCAAGCTGTTTGCCCATTACCATCCCGGGGATAGTATCATCATCGGTGATTAATGGACGAAAATCATATTCTCCAAGGATGATATCTTTTTTAATATTGGCAGTTTTTTCTTCTAAATCGGGTATAATACCTCGAATCATGACACCATCACCGCCGGATGCTGAAGAAATGGCAGTTTTATAATAAATAAACGGCGAAGCAGCAACGACCCCATCGATAGCTTCTACTTTTTTGACAAGCGGCATATAATCTTCAATAATTTCACTTTGTTTAGGAAAGATTGAAATATGTGAAGTTGTCCCTAATAATCGAGTACGGATTTCTGATGAGAATCCATTATGCAGTGCCATCACAAAACAGACAACGCCAACACCTAACATCACTCCCACGATAGAAATCCATGTTGAAACAGAGAGAAATTTTTTCCCTGATTTCATATATCTGTTTGCTATAAATGTCTCGTAACTCATCGGTTTATTATACACGCATATAAGTAAGAAATGCAAGATTTAATAGTGTAATTTCATAGATAACTTAAAACAGAATCGCAATATATACGTTTACATAAAAACGTTTGACTTAACGTCGCAGAAAATGTATTCTGTATATATAGAGTGGAGTAAGGTTGGGATGTGAGACAGGCTCAGAAATCTCTTATAAAAGAGCAAATAAAAAACCCTCTCAACTATTCAAAATTACAAAATCGCCAAAAAAAATACATAGAATAAAAAGTTAAATTTGTCATAAAAAACCTCTAACCAAGGAGTTTCAAATGAAACGAACTTTATTCGTATTAGTTCTTGTACTAATACTCACCGTGTGCTTTGTCGGAGAAGCCTTTGCACTAAACCATCCATGGAGAGATACCTCTACTGACCCGGGCGGCGAAGACTACCCATGGGGCGGAGATGAATCTGTCTCAGGACCAATATTAACTTCCGTAAAAACGGTTAATCAAATTTCTTTTACTACCGGTATCATGGCTGTTGATATTATTTTCAAATATTTCATATTAGATGAATTCAATGTAATTGAAAAGAGTTCCACCGCTGTTCAAGTTTATAAAACAAGACGAATTCCATATCAAAAATATTCAACCGTAAACAGAGAAGGAATCCGTAAATGAAGATTGAGAAAAAAATCCGCGAAGATTTTTTAGATTCAATGCTTCATTATCTTGAGTCATTGACGTCTAAAAAAGATTTTGCCGGATCTGTGAAGTATTACGAGTCACATCGTACTGAACTACATAAATCCGGTATCGCGGCGGGAGCGATACATCATACAGCCAGCAAAGCATACGCTTCTCTCACTCAACTTCAACACGCACTTAAAACTGCCCGTCTTGCTCAAAATTCCGCCACAGTTGAAGGCAACCAAAATCTTTTAGCTGATATTTTTATAACCATTGGATCTATTTTGAGAGACATGAGTGAATTTAAAGAAGCGGAAAAAGCATATCGTGATGCTGAGTCAATTTTCCGCCGTAATGATTCATTAGAAGGACAATGCCGTGCTTTAAACATTTTAGCGGGTCTGTTCTTTAAACAAGCTGATTATAATAATGCACTTTCTGTACTCATTGATGCATTAGAAATTGCCACAAAACTTGATGATAAGAAAAAACTTGCTTTCATGATGGGAAATATCGGACGTATCTATACCTTTACTGGAAATTTCTCCGAAGCAAAAAAACATCTTCTCACAAGTATAGAACTTACTGAAGATTTGAAGAACACTATTGAAACTGCTCGTGGTTATATTTCACTTGCGTTTATATATCTTCAGGAAGCAGAATTTTCTAAAGTTGAAACAACTCTTGAAAAAGCATATCCACATATTATGATTTCTCAGAGCAAACGTGACGAGGTATATTACCATACCTTTATTGGTGAGTTAAAATATAGAACAATGCAGTATGAACAATCAAGAGAGAGCCTTGAACAAGCATTATCTCTTGCTGAATCAGTTGCACCAAACTCAACAATATGCGGTCACCCTCTTCGGCATTTAGCTGAATTATCTCTTTTAGAATCAAACACAAATGCTGCCAGTCGGTATGCCTCACGTGCATGGGTCATATTTGAGAAAGCATCTAATAAAGTGGAATTGGGCGTATTGCTTAAAATTAAAGCTCAAATTGCTCAACTCAAAGATAAGAAATCAGAAAGCAAATCACTTTTTGTAAAATCTATCGAGTTGTTATCAGAGTCTGGGGTTCGTTTTGAAAAAGCTGAAGCATTAGTTGCTGCCGGTAAATCAAAACTGTTTTCTGCAAGACAGCGGTTAACATATTTATTCCGTGCGGAAGAATTTTACAGTAGCTGCAATTTGACACGAAAACTTGTGCAAATTGAAAAAATTCTGAATACCGTTGAACAAACGTCCAAACTCAAGCCTAAGCTGATTCCGACTCAAAGCGGTATCTGCCCTGACAATATTGAGTATCTCACTATTGATAAAGAGATTCTTCAGTTTAAAAGTCAGCTGCCTCTGCTTGGATATACCGATTTACCGGTTTTATTAACCGGCGAAACCGGTGTTGGAAAAGACCACATGGCTCGGTATTTTCATCATGCGGTCAGACCAAACGGTCCATATATTGCGATTAACTGTGCCTCCTTACCGGAGACTTTGCTTGAATCGGAATTATTTGGATATGTTCGCGGTGCTTTTACAGGTGCGGACAAAAATAAAGAAGGTCTTTTTGTTGCCGCTAATCAGGGAGTACTTTTCCTTGATGAAATAGGCGATATGCCCTTGAGTTTGCAGACAAAACTGCTGTCTGTTTTGGAAAACAGGCAAGTTGTTCCGCTCGGTTCGACTAAAACAGTAAATTTAGATATCAAACTCATCGCTGCCACTAATCAAAACTTGGAGGTAATGGTAGCTCAAGGAAAATTCAGACGAGATCTCTATTATCGCCTGAGCGGAATTACCTTTACTATACCACCATTAAGAAAACGAAAAGCTGATATTCCGATTCTTTTAGAGAAATTCATGATAAATTCGGGACTTCTCAAAGAAGGTGAAAAATTGGAAGTTGATTTTATACGTCAGTTTATTGCCTATGACTGGCCGGGGAATACCAGAGAATTGTTTAACAAAGTCAAACGGCTTGAAATTATGACTATGATGGTTACCGAAGGTGATTTAGTTGAACTCTCCCGCTCTATGTTTAAAAGTGATGTGGTATCAGAAGAAAAATCACTTTTTGATAAAGTTGAAGAGTTTGAACGAAAAATTATTGTGGAAGCTCTTTTGGCTGCCAACGGTAATAAATCTGAAGTCGCCCGAATGCTCGGTATTCATGAAGCGACAGTACGAACAAAACTCAAACGGTATGATATTTCTTTAGATAATTACCAGATGAACTAATTGGTAATACTAAAGAATCAGTCTGTTTGAATAAAAATTGAAGTAATGCAATTTCACTGCTTGGAAGTTATTCGTATTTCCTACAATGCGAAAACTGATATGTAGCAAAATTGTGTAGAAATATTTTTTCACTCCTTGGTTAACAGTAAGTCTGTGTCATAACAGGCTTACTGTTTTTTTATCGTCTATCTATACGAAATCAACTCACATCTATGCACTCAAACGTATCTTGTTGGATAACAACAGGTTCACGTAAGTTTTACCTGATAAGCATTCGTATTAATATACGAGAAATCTTTATTGGGCTCATTGCTCCTCTCGGGCGATAAAGCATAACACGTTATGTTACATTGTGATACGACTCTCGTCGCATCGCATTTCATAGCTTGGCATGCAGCTTGCTTATGATATAAGTGTCATTTTTACTCCCAAATTTTAGCTGTAATCTTTGGGTTTTCTTTTCTCTTTGGTAAGACCATCCGCACACTGAGGGGAGTGCGGGTGGTTGTTTTTATGCTTTCTCCAAAAAAATATCACTAAATTTATGCAAGTAAAATCAGATAGAGATTTACAATTGAGCAACAATCATTTATTATCCTAATGTAATGTCTGATAAAGCACTAGGATTGATTGAAACCAAAGGATTGATTGGTGCAATTGAAGCAGTCGATGCTGCTGCAAAAGCGGCGGCTGTTGTTGTATCTTCAGTTGAGCTGACCGAGGCTGCCTTTATGACTTTAAAAATTGAAGGCGACTTAGGAGCAGTGCAGGCAGCGGTGGAAGCGGGAGCATCTGCGGCTGAAAAAATCGGAGAACTTGTAGCGGTGCATGTGATACCGAACCCATCGGGTGAGATGGCTGCGATTCTCCCTCGTAGAAGATATGTCTCAAAGTACCACCCCGATGATATGCGTCCGGCATTAACTGATTCTGATGCCGAAGCCGGTTTACCGATTCAAAAGAAAAAACAAAAAAATCGCAGAAGAGTAACTAAGCAACATAATATTACAGAAACTCAAAATAAGATTATAAAAACTCAGCTTGATAAAATGACCGTCTCGGAACTTCGTCAGATAGCTCGTAAGCTTGTGAACTTAACACTCAAAGGTCGTGAAATTTCAATGGCAAATAAACAACAACTTATAGATGCGATACGTCGTGTTGAAGGTATGGAAGAATAAATTATGTTTATGGGAAAAGTTGTCGGATCGCTCTGGGCAACCAGAAAAGTAGAAAACACCTCCGGTGTAAAATTTTTAATTATTCAACCGTATAATTTAAACAAAGCACCCAATAGTGATACCATAGTTGCGGCTGACACCCTTGGTGCCGGTGAAGGTGAACTTGTCATGGTGGCATATGGACGGGCGGCAAGAATTGCGGTAGGTAATGAAGATATGTCTATTGAGGCTGCTGTGATTGGAATTATCGATGAATATTCGATTGATAAAGATATGTACAAAGGTGATTTGGATTCTGAAAAAATAACGTTTAAAAAGTAGACTGATATTGTAGGATTCAGACATGCCTGAACCTAAGTTTTAACCCCCCCCTCTTTTAAGAAGGGTTAGGGGTGTTTAAAACATGAGATTGCCACGTCCGCCAAGGCGGACTCGCAATGACAGGAAAAACTAAGAGTCACCCTGAGCGGAGTTGAAGGGTCAGTTTAAAAAAGTTTTAAGAAGTTAGACAATAAATGGCGGAACCACTAAAGGGTTGCTCCCTACAAAGAAAATCGAGTAGGTCAGGTCTTTCCGAGACCTGACAATGTAGAAAAGTAGTACCATATGAAAAAATTAAACATTTTTTATCTGCTGGCATTTATCGGTGGCGGACTGCTGTTTGTAGCGGCGGCGTACCTACTGCTTCGGGCAAGCGGACTGTGGACAAAACTAATTCCTTCCAACGGCAACAAATGGATTGAGCATGAGTAGAAATCCTTATACACTAGACGATGCCCCAAAAGTAAAAGAATCTATTTGTGCATTTTTTGATATTCTTGGGTTTAAAGAGAAAGTAAATTCTGCCAAGAACCTAGATATATCAAATGAAAGATTAAAACATTTCCATAGTTCCTTAAGAGTTTCAGCAAATTTTCTAGAAAATAAAAAGTATGAATTAGTGACTGAAGATGGTATATCCGTAATCAAAGAGAAAGATGCTTACATCAATGATTATTCACTTAGAATATTTTCAGATTGTTTTGTTATTGGATACCCATTAAAAGATTATAATAAAATTGGATGGCAAGGTGGTAAAGAGATCTTTACTATTATGGAAAAGCTTAGTCAATTTCAGCTAAGAATGTCACTGTGTGGATATCTATTAAGAGGTGCTATTACTATTGGTGAACTTTACATGGATAATGATATAGTGTATGGAAAATCACTGATAGATGCTCATAATGCTGAATCGGAATCTGCTATATATCCACGTATTATTTTGTCAGATAGTGCTTTAAAATTTGTCTCAGAAGGGATTCAAACATTTTATTTACAAAATATGCTCCCAAATGAATATGACAAATCTGATTACTTGCTAAAAGATATTGACGATAAAATTTTCTTAAATTATTTAATTAATACACCTTTTCAATTTGATTTTGAAAACGAAAATCAAATTGAAAAACTCAAAAATCACAAAACTTTAACTGTTGCTTGTATGCAAAGACATATTGAAGATGAAGATGAAAGAGTGTACAAGAAGTATTGTTGGCTTGCAAATTACCATAATTATTATTGTCAAAGTAATAATTTAAGCAAAGAATTATTGATTAATATAGATAATCAAATTGAAAATCATTGTTTATATCAAAAATATGATTATAAAGAGAAATTAAATTACCGATGCACCCAATAGTTGAAAAAATTAAACAAGCAGGAATCGTTGGTGCCGGTGGTGCCGGATTCCCTACCCATCTGAAATACAATGCTCAGGCGGAGATACTTCTCGCCAATGGTGCCGAATGCGAACCGCTTTTGTATAAAGATAAAGAACTGATGCGTCTCTTTCCGAGCGAAGTCAAAAAAGGAATGGAACTCGCCGCCGAAGCTGTTGGTGCAACCCGCTCAATACTGGGTATCAAAGCCAAGAACGAAGAAGTTATCGGACAGTTTAGAGGACTCTTCGGAGGAACCACGCATGAGATTTTTGAAATGGGCGACTACTACCCCGCCGGTGATGAATATGTTTTAGTCTACGAAGCAACCGGACGGCTTATTCCCTACGGCGGGTATCCTGTGAATGTCGGATGTGTCGTTTCAAATGTTGAAACACTTTTAAACATTGCTCTTGCCGATTCCGGTATCCCTGTCACTGAAACTTTTGTAACGCTCAATGGTATTATCAAAAACCCGATGACTGTAAAAGTACCGATAGGCACATCACTTCAAGAGCTTATTGACTTCGCAGGAGGTTTCACAACCGACAATGTTGCCACTTTAGCAGGCGGTGCCATGATGGGAACTCTGCAGAGTGACTTTTCATTACCTCTTACAAAAACTTCATCAGGATATATCTTTTTACCAACAGATCATAATTTAATTCGTCGTCGAGGCGAATCACTCTCTGAAATGAAAAAAATTGGACAATCAGCCTGCGACCAATGCACCTACTGTACCGAGTTCTGCCCCCGTTATTTATTAGGCTATCATATAGAACCGCACAAAGTAATGCGGTCGCTTGGATTCGCAGGCGAGCAGGATGATTTCTGGGGTTTGC
>CAJVYT010000041.1 GCA_913009765.1 uncultured candidate division Zixibacteria bacterium | reverse complement strand
AGTGAAAATTTCTTTTGTGTTGCCTGTTTCAATAATCACACCTTCGTAGAAAAATGCGGTTGTATCAGAGACACGGGCTGCCTGCTGCATATTATGTGTAACAATTATTATAGTGTAATTTTTTTTTAATTCGGCAATAAGGTCCTCAATTTTTGATGTTGAGAGAGGGTCAAGTGCTGATGCAGGTTCATCCATTAAAAGAACTTCCGGTTGGACTGCTAAAGCACGGGCAATACATAATCTTTGCTGCTGTCCGCCTGAAAGAAGAAAGGCTGATTTATCCAGTTTATCTTTTACTTCATCCCATAAGAATGCTTTTTGTAAAGTTTCTTCGACAGCATCGGCGATAAGACTTTTATTGCTGATACCGTTTACTTTTAAACCATAAGCAACATTTTCAAAAATAGATTTAGGAAAAGGATTAGATTTTTGAAAGACCATACCGATTTTTGTACGAAGAGTCGATACATCAGAAAAATCTTTATAAATATCAACACCTTCCAAACAAATTTTACCGGTCAGTTTTGTCCCGGGAATAGTATCATTCATACGGTTTAAGGTTCTTAAAAATGTTGACTTTCCGCATCCGGATGGACCAATAAGAGCAGTAACTTTATTTTCTACAATGTTAATATTGATATTGTAGAGAGCTTGCTGGCTTCCGTAGAAAAAATCGACATTTTGTATCGACATTTTAATAGTTTTTGTAGGAACAAAAGTTTGATGTCTTTGCGTTAGTCCGTCAATATTTTTTGTCTGATGCATAGCTTAGGCTCTCACTTTTTTCATACGAAGTTTGTAACGGAATAGTATAGCTAATAAATTCAAAGAGAATGTTAAAAGCAGTAATACTAATACGGTTCCATAGAGTATTGGTTTTGTTTTCTCTATATCAGGTTACTGGGTTGCCATTACAAAAATATGATAGCCCATTTCCATGAACTGATCATTTAGTTTATGAGGAAGATACGGAAGATAATAGGCAGCTCCGGTGAACATTATAGGGGCAACCTCTCCGGCACCGCGATTAATTGCTAAAATAGCCCCGGTTAAAATCCCCGGCATAGCTTGGGGAAGAATAATCTTTCTGATAGTTTGCAGTTTAGTCGCACCCAAAGCATACGAGGCATCTTTCATCTCCTGTGGGATAGTCCGTAAGGCTTCTTCTGTTGAGATAATGACAACCGGAAGTGTCAGCAGTGACATAGTAAGTGCTGACCAAATAATTGCAGGCTGCCCCCAAACAGGACGACTTCCGTCATAAAACATAGAATCAATACCACCGCCGATAAAGCCGATAAAAAATCCTAATCCAAAAAGTCCAAATACAATAGAGGGGATTGATGCCAGATTATTTATAGCAATTCTAATTATACGAGTAATTTTGGAAGTTGAACTTCTATATTCGTGTAGATAAAGAGCAGTCATAACACCGACAGGAATAACCGCAACAGTCATCAATAAAACCAATGCCGCTGTACCAAAAATTGCGGGAAAAATTCCACCGCTTTCCATTCCGTTTTCAGGGGGTAAACTTAAAAAATCCCAGCTGATAGTTCCGGCACCGTTATAAATGATGTCAGCCAAAATAAACCCCAAAATTGCTAAAATAAAAATTACAGATGAAAGAGTGATTGTTTTTGGAATTATTCCTGAAGACTTTTTTGTAAAGTGTGATGTAATATCTTTTTGAACAGGTTTTTGTATGGTTGTTTGTGTCATCTTCCGCCCTGCAGTTTTTCTTTGAGCTTTATCAATATAATATCACCCGATGTGTTAATAATAAAAGTGAACAGAAACAATAAGCTTCCAAGAAAAAAGAGAACAGCATAATGTGCCGAACCAAAAACGACTTCAGCTAGTTCCGATGCGATCGTTGCTGAAAAAGTTCGGATAGAATCAGCAAATGATGCTGAGACAATAGCGGCATTACCGGATGCCATCAGCACTATCATTGTTTCGCCAACAGCTCTACCAAAACCAAGTATAACACCGGCTGCTATTCCGGGCATTGCTGCCGGTAGTGTAACGGTAGATGAGACCTGCCATTGATTAGCTCCCAATGCCAAGGCGGCATCTTTGAGAGATTCAGGCACCGATGTTAAGGCATCTTCTGAGATTGTAAATATGATAGGTATTACCGCAATTCCCAAAGCAATCCCTGCATTAATTGCATTTAACCGATAGGTAAAGCCAAAGAGATTTTGCAGAATAGAAGCCAGCACAATCAGAGCAAAAAAACCAAGTACCACCGAGGGTATCCCGGACAACATCTCAATCGCAGGTTTAATAAACTCCCGCATTCTTTTGGAGGCAAACTGTGATGAATATATAGCACCTCCAATACCTAAGGGTATCGCAAACAACATTGCTATTATCGATGCTTTTAAGGTGCCGATGAACAAAGGTAAAAGCGAATATCTTGGATTATCAGAATTTGGCTGCCAAGAGAATTTTGCTTCTCTGCCCTCAGCGAAAGGCTGTTTTACAATCATTTTTTTAAGAGTCACTTCATCTTGAACATAGTCATCATAAAATAAAGGAAGAGCTTCTTTAAAAATAAATATAAATATCAAAAGTACCGCCGCCAGTGCAATATAAGCGTTTACAGCAATAAATTTTTCGCCGAGAAACTCGGCTATTTTTGATTTCTTTTTAAAATTATATTTTTTCATTTTTTTTAAGATGTAAAGGCGTTATATGTAACGCCTTTACAAATAATAAATATAAGGGTTATTTTATAATCTGAGCTTGTGCTTTTTCAGCAGACAGTGGTACATAACCAATAGACTCAGATATTTTTTGTCCATCAGGTGAAAGACACCAGTTCAATAGTTTTTTAACTTCACCGGTTGGTTTTTCTGAAAAAAACCAGTATAAATCTCTTGAAATAGGGTAGGTTCCGTTTGAAACAGTTTCAACAGACGGGAGAATAGCGGCAGTTTTGTCATTTTCACTTACCGCGGCAAATTTTACACCGGTTGCCCAGGCGATTCCGCCGTAACCTATACCGTTTTCATCTTGAGCAACAGCATTGACTACAGCAGCAGTTCCCGGTAATGTTTGGGTTTTTGCTGTATAGTCTTCTTTTTGTAAGGCTCTTTTTTTGAAGAATGCATAGGTTCCTGAATTATTTTCACGACCATATAAAATAATCTGATGATCATTTCCGCCGACTTCTTTCCAGTTGGTGATTGCTCCGGTATAAATTCCTTTTAACTGTGCTAAAGAAAGTGCTTTTACCGGATTTTTTTTATGTAAAAATATTGAGATACCGTCTAAGGCTACTGAAACACGGTAAGGAAAAATACCTTTATGTTTTGCCAATTTGTATTCTTTTGATTTCATATCACGGGATGCTTCGCATACATCAGTGGTACCGTTTAAAAGTGCGGCAATACCGGTACCCGATCCGCCACCTGAAACCTGAATGACTGTTCCCGGATTTCCTTTCATATACTCTTCAGCCCATCGTTGTCCTAAGCGAACTAAGGTATCAGAACCTTTAACAGTTATAGCCTGACCGGCAAACAGATAACCGGCAGTTAAGGCTAATGTGAGAATTAAAAGAATTGCTTTTTTCATGTTTTCTTTCCTTGTGAAATTTGTTTAAAATTTGAATAAAGTATTTATAAATAGTTCAGACTCAGAGTCTTTTCCATCTAACTCATAGCTGGTTGTACGTAAATTCAATGATGCTTTAAATCCTTTGGTAGGATTACACTCAAGACCAACAATAAACAAAGACTTACCATCGTTTGCTAAATCAGTGTTTTCATCTAACATGTCAAAACGTCCAAACAGATTAAGTGTACGGGCAAAAGAATCAGATTCAGTGAGACCTTCAAAGTAAAGAGTTCCGAATAGTGAAATACCTGAAGATTTTAAATCATCAAGAGCAACACCGGTTGTATCGTTATAACCGGTACCCTTAGTCATGAAATTGGCATCAAAACCTACATCAAGTTTGTTGCTGTACCCAAGCATCCCGCCAAAAGAAATAATTTGGTGTTTAAATTGTGATGCTTTCATGTCAGTGCTGTCTGCTGTTACATCAACTCCGGGCATAAGAGAAACATTTTGTGTGCCGAAATATGCTTGCCCTAAGAGCCTTGAACGCTTGAGATTCTCATTATTGGCAAAAGGTTTTAGAAGAGCAAACAAACCAATATCTTTATTTTTATTTAACTCTTCAACTTTTGTATATTTAGTACCATTTAAAATTTGTAAAGCGGCATAACCTGTTTTACCTAACTTTACAAAAGCTGAGGCACCTAAATCAGATGTTGTGAGAAACTTGTTTACATCACCGACAGTTTTTTCAAGATAACGGCGACCCCATAGTTTGTTCATATTGTCGATAAAAAGGGTAGGCTGCAGACCAAAACGAGCTTTTAGATTACCATGACCAAACTCAGGTTTCCAGTCAATATATCCATATTTTAAGATAATTGAATATCCGTCAAATGCGGATGTTTCCTTAATATCGGTTGTGATACGAACTGATGTATAGTTTGACAATTTTGATTTCACTGTCACATACGCTCGTTTGATATTAAAACTGTTGGCAGACTCGGCACCATCGGTTAAATTCATATTCCAATTTGCATACAGTCTTCCTTTTACTCTGGTGTCAGCCGCAAAAGCTGAGTTGATCATGCTCAGCACAAGCATGAATGTTAAAACGTTAAAAATTTTTTTCAAAGTGTTCCTCACTTTAAAATAGGTTAACAAATTTATACATATCATTTTTTATTTCTGAGAGGATTAAACAGGTTGAATGTTAAGATTGTGTTAAGATAAAGTTTTTTTTCAGTAAATAATTATAACCGTTTTAAGAAAGTATCTTGTTGTGTGATATGTAAATAAGTGATTAATGGGGGATATGTATTGAGAAAGTTGAACCTTCATTCGGCGTAGAATGTACTTCTACATTGCCGTTATGAATCCGGGCGATATGTTTTACAATAGCCAGTCCGAGACCGGTTCCACCCATTTCACGGCTTCGGGCGGATTCTACTCGGTAAAATCGTTCAAACAGTCGGGGAAGATGGTTTGACGGAATACCGCATCCTTGGTCTGTAATAGATATCGTTGTTTTATCTGTTTTGCGTACTGCTTGTATTGTAATAGTTGTGTTGTTGTCTGAATATTTTAAAGCGTTATCTAAGAGATTGATAATTGCCTGTTCTAAATACTTATGTTGAGCGTGAATTGTCAGTTCTTTATCACATTCAAGAAGTATCTTTATGTTTTTAGCAGTAGATTTTTGTTCAACAGCTAAAACAGATAGTTCAATAATATTAAATAAATTTTCTGTCTCAAACTGCATTGTATGTAATACCGATTCGTTTTCAAACTTTGCCAGCGATAATAAGTCTTCAACTATAGATATCAAACGGGATGTATGACGGTTTATTATCTGAGTAAATTTTCTGGCACTCTCAGAATCATCTAAGGCACCATCCAACAGTGTTTCCACCGACCCTTTAATTGCGGTGATAGGAGTTCTGAGTTCATGAGAGACATTGGCAACAAAATCCCGTCGTATTTTATCAAGCCGTTTAAGTTTTGTTATGTCATTTAATACTATAACAGTACCTATTTTTTTATTTTCATGATTTATTAAAATAGTACCATAGACTGCTATATATTTTTCAGATGATAACTTAAAATGCAAATCTTTTTCTTCGTTTTCTATTCCATGCAGGATGGAGTCAATGAAGTCGTGCAGTTCATTGTTACGAACAATTTCCTGAACAGATTTTCCAATTATATTTTCATCTGATATTTCAAGCAGTTCAAGAACTTTTGTATTGTAATTCACAACTTTTTCATTCATATCAAGAGCTAAAACACCCTCAGCAAGAGATGATAATATTGCTTCCCGTTCGTTTCTTTGCTGTACAATAGTATCAATACGTCTGTTAAGCTGAGATGCCATTTCATTCATCGAATCCGATAGAGAGCCTAACTCTTCGGATTGAAAATGAGGAATCCTTGTTTCAAGTTTTCCTTGAGAAATCCTTTTAACTCCTTTTTGCAATTCTCTTAATGGGAGTGAAATTTTTCTAAAAATTAGTAAACTTAATATTGTTACAATAAATGTTATAAGTAAACCACTGAAAAGCATGTCACGGTTAAATGTATTAAGTGCAGTTTGAATAGCATGCATTGGTAGCGAGGTGCGAATGACTCCGAATATTCGGGATTCTTTTTTAATGGGAATTGCAATATACATCATATCAGTATGCAGTGTAGAACTATAACGAATCTCCTGACCGATAGAATCTGAAAAAGCAACAGCAACTTCCGGACGGTTTTTATGGTTTTCCATTGTATTACGGTCTTTTTTTGAATCAGCAATAACAACTCCATTTGTATCAATTACTGTGATACGGGTGTCAGATATTTTCCCCAAGATATGTATGAGTGAATCAATCTCAGATGAACCAACTTCCAAAGGTAATTCTTTAATTGAGTTTTCTACAAGTTCTGCTCTGACAGTAAGAGTTTCAGCAATTTCCTGTAAATAAAGATTGTTGAGTTTTTGTGTTGCGATAAAAGCAACGGTACATAATGCACCAATAATTACAACAAAGTAATAGGGGTAGATAGACCAAATAAGTTTTTTACGACTCATTCAAATTCCTTAAATTTATAGCCGGCACCTCGAACTGTTTCAATATAGTCGCCAAATTTCCCGAGTTTTTTTCGTAAGTTTGCAATTTGCACATCAACAGCTCTTTCTGAAATGATATGGTCTTCACCTCTGATTTTATCAACCAATTGAGAACGGCTATATACCCACCCCGGACGGTTTGCCAATGTAAATATCAATTGAAATTCTGTAGCGGTGAGCTGCAGTTTATTATTTTCAAGTACAACAGTATATTTCCCCGGGTCTATTACAATCGGTCCTATCTGTATTATATGTTTTTTCTCTTCGCCTTGAACAGATTGACGTCTTAAAACAGTTCTGATTCTTGCGATTAGGACTTTTGGAGAAAACGGCTTGGTGATATAATCATCAGCACCAACTTCTAATCCGGTGACAACATCGATATCTTCATCTTTGGCAGTGAGCATGACAATAGGTATATGTCCGGTTTTTTGGTCGGCTTTTAAAAGTTTACATATATCAAGCCCGTTGATTCCGGGAAGCATTAAATCGAGCAATATTAAATCGGGTGAGTTTGTGCGTGCCAAACGTAGACCATCTTCACCGGTCTGAGCAGATAATACCTCAAACCCGTCTTTTGAAAGATTAAAATCCAACAGTTCGATTATATCTTTCTCATCTTCGATAATTAATATTTTTTTACTCATATATAGTCCCTTTCATAAGGATATGCGTAATTTATAACAGATATTATAAATAAACAAACCTATTTATATGGAAAATAAGAGGAAATAGAGATTGAACATACAATAATGATACTATTCACTACACCCTAAAATAAGCAGATATTTTCAACTTTTATCATATAATTTCAAACATGCTCCTTTCGTATAACTCTCTCTAACTGATTATACGGCTATAAGATAGTTCGTACAATCTGATTTTAATCTATTTCGGAACAGAAATTGCAGTTAATGATATTAAAATTAAAAAATTTTTAAAAATTGAAAGGAAATATCTATATGAGAAAATTACTGCCTTTTGTAGTCTTAATATTAAGTATTTCAATTTTATATGGTTGTGATAAAGAAAAAATTCTTACAACAACAGAAACAGTTCATGATACCGAGTATATAGAATTGCCGCCGGATACTGTTTTAATTGCAGACACTCTTTATTTGTCCGATTCGGTTGTAGTTAATATAACAGATACGCTGTTGTTGACTGATTCTATCATTATCAATTCTACCGACACATTGGTTTTTAATACAACTGATACTCTTACTGTGTATGATACTATATATGAAACTCAACTGTTGGTTGATACGGTTGAGATTTATCAGAATATCTATGACACTGTTACAGTCACTGTAACTGTTACAGATACTGTTATTCAAAATAATGTAACACCCGATGTGTCCTATGCATATTCTGCCTTACAGTATCAAACCGATCCTGCTGTTATTCAGTTTGTGAATACTGAATTTGGTGTCACAGATGGTTGGGTATTATACCTTTCATCATTTCAAAATCAAGTCAGCAACCCATCGGTTGGGGTATATGATTTCTATGGTGTAATAGACTATTGGACTACTGATTGGGCAAGTTATTATCCGCTTGAGTATAATTGGAGAGTTTCGTATACCGGAGGTGACCCATCAGATCCTCAAAATTGGCAGCTTACCGAGCCTCCTGCTACTGTAAATGGGAATAGCGGCGGCGTTAACCTTGTGACCAATAGAGCGAGTGCAACACTTAAATAACAATATTCTACGATAAAAAAATATATACCGGTGATTCTCCTGAGTGTCACCGGTTTTTCTTTGGAAATATTATATTAAATTTAATTTGACAGAAAGACCTCTTATGTATTATATAGCTTATGAAGCTCTTTAAGGTTAGGGATATTAGTTATGATTAAATCATCACTCTACCGGGCAAACCGAGCATCATTGACAATTCTGCAATGTAATAAAATTATTGAAACAACAACGGATGAAGATGTTTTATTAAAACGTCTTTGCGAAGTCATTGTATATAGCTGCGGCTACCAATTATGTTGGATAGGGTTTATAGATAATGACCCGTCAAAACGTGTGAAGCCTATAGCATCTGTTGGATTTGATGATGGGTACTTAGATAATATTCTCATTACGTGGGATAACACTTCTTGTGGAAATGGTCCTACCGGTATGGCAATCAAAACTAAAAAACCTGTAGTAGCTCAAAATATTTTAGAAAATAAAGAGTTTGAACCTTGGAGAGAGGAAGCTCTTAAAAGAGGATACGGTTCTTCAATAGCTATTCCATTATATACCGAAACTAAAATGTTTGGTTCTATAAATATTTATGCTCCCGAAACAAATGCATTTGACCAAGAGGAGCTCAAACTGCTTGAAACAGTTGCGGAGAATATTTCAAAAGGTATTGCTTCGTTACGCTGTTAGTCTATTATACCTACTCTTATATATTGAATATGAAAATACAATTTTTAATTTGAAAAACCTACTTCTCTTTAATTGTTCAAATTAAAATGTATTTCTGTGTATTTAGTGAATCATTTTACCCGATAAGCTATCTAACCAGTAAAAATATATTTTGTTGAAAGGATTACGCATGTTGTTATTTTTATTCGGAGCAATTTTTATGGCAGTATTTGTTTGGTGGGTTATGCCTAAGATAATGGTAACCAAGCATTTAAGCAAATTGCCATTTGATGAAACGGTTGATTACTTATCACAAGAATTTACTCAAAACCGTTGGCAGGTTCCTAAAGTATATGATATTCAAAACAGCTTGCAAAAAGCAGGACATTCTGAAATGGGAAGACTAAAAATTATTTCAACGTGTCATCCCGACCATGCCAATGAAATTTTATCCGATGAGTCATGTAAATTTGTCTCCGCAATGATGCCGTGTCGAATTTCAGTTTATGAAAACGCTAAGGGTGATGTAACTATTGCTCAAATGAATGTTTCTGTGATGAGTAAGATGTTTGGAGGTCTTATCCAGCGAGTTATGTCTGATGTGGCAAAAGAGGAAAAAAAGATAGTTCAAAAAATCTTACAATAGAAAACTATTTATACTAAAAGGATTTTCCTTTTTTTTGTAAAATTCGGGTATGCCCGAACCTATCGGCTTGTTGAAAAAGTCTAAATTATCTCAACTTGAGCAGTCAGGAACCCTTTCCTGACTGCTTAATCGTCGGGAAAGGGTTCCCGACGACGCATTAATAGGTTTATCAACAAGCCCCTATCGGTATGTCGGACATTCTTGTTCAACTAAAGAACAGACAATAATATCTGTTCTACCTTTCAAAAATTTAAAAAAAAGGAACAAGCACCCCTGTTTCTCCTACAACTATATTCTATTGGAATCCTGTCTGTAACTCTTGTTGACATCGAGTCATAAGCAGAATACATTACCTCAAATATCTTGTTAAAAAGCAAAGAGTAAGGTTGAGAAATTTTGAAATCATTAAAACATCTCTTTGAAAGAAATGCCGCTTGGGCATTATCCATCAAAGAAAAAGATGCCGAGTTCTTCACGCAATTATCTAAAGAACAAGTTCCACAATATCTATGGATTGGTTGTTCCGATAGTCGGGTTCCTGCCAATCAGATAGTTGATTTACCCCCCGGTGATTTGTTTGTCCATCGAAATATTGCAAATGTAGTTGTTCATACCGATTTGAATTGTCTTTCGGTGATACAGCATGCGGTCGAGATGCTTAAAGTAAAACATATTATTGTCTGCGGTCATTATGGATGCTCAGGTATAAAAGCTTCGATGGAAAAACAACAGCACGGACTTATAGATAATTGGCTGAGACATATTAAAGATGTCGCCCGTTTTCATGCTGAGAAACTGCACGGTTTTGATAATGACAAAAAGTATGATTTACTCTGTGAACTCAATGTTATTGAACAAGTCAAAAATGTATGTAATACAACAATAGTTCAAAAAAAATGGAATGATGGCGGAGAGCTTTTTGTACATGGATGGATCTATAATATAAAAAACGGTATTCTCAAAGACCTTGATACCTGTATATCTTCTAATAATGATCTTAAACGGAAGATTTAAACATATAGTATAATAAGCAAATATTTATCAACACCAATAATTTATAGTTACCATAAATTTTCATTGATAAGAGTTCCGCCGGAACATCCTGAACCTCCGGCATACGTAGAAGTGTTCGCCCAAATCTCACCGGTTGACGGTTTATATGCCCATCCTCCTCGAAGACTTACTCGAACTCCTTTTGTTACTCCCAAAACAATTGAATCGGGGGCGTTATTCTCTGATTGAAATGGATTAGGGGGAACAGCTATAAGTACAGTATTTGGACTTCTGAGGCTATTTATGTCGGGGTATGAACCTGAATGATTTTTAACAATATTGTTCATTTGCCAAATAGATATAGCCGACCGCATACTCATCAGAGAATTTTTACAGCTTCCTTTTTTAGCTTCTAATGCGATATCCTGATATTTTGGAATAGAAACAGCTGAAATAATCCCAAGAATTACAATAATCATTATAAGTTCAATAAGAGTAAATCCATTATTATTGTCCATTTTTAAATTATCGGAATGTTATAATTATACTTTAGACAGTTAGGCTTTATTGAAACAGCCTATCGAGTTCAAATAGTATAAGTAAGGAACTCAATGAATATGGGGATTATTGAAAAAGTTTAAGTTATCTTTCAATATCCTTGCCTCCTAAGCGGACTTGGGGTGATTTGAATGACAATAAAACAAGATAGAAATAATCCTAAAAACTATCATCCCAAAATGACTGTTGCATAATGGATAAAAATAGCTATATATTTTATATGATAGGAGATTTGTGGCTCATTGTGAGATTTAAAAAGCAATAAAAGAATTGGAAGTGCAGTATGAAACTCAATGTAAAAGCATTTGCGTTAACAGTAGGTTTGGTATGGGGAATTGGTCTTTTATTTTTAACATGGTGGATAATTCTTTTTGATGGTGCCACCGGGGAAATAACGATGATAGGGCGACTTTATAGAGGCTACAGTATTAGTCCTGTCGGGTCTATTATTGGTTTGGCCTGGGCATTTTTTGACGGTTTTGTCGGCGGTGCAATCTTTGCGTGGCTATATAACTTTTTGTCAGCCCGTTTTTCAAAAGATAAAGATATGTAAAAAATTCTTCTGTTCATTAACATGTATTGACATGGATTAAAAAGCAGATTATATTGCTTTGAAAATACGTTAAAAGTTTGTGCTTTAACGTCGTAATTGTAAGTCTAAGCAGAAGGTAGTAGAAAAATGAAACATTATTATATCAATATCAATGCTCTACCAACCGGAATTCATGAAATACACACAGAAGGCTGTACATATTTACCTACCGAAAGAACTTATCTCGGTAATTTTGAAAAGTGCGATGAGGCAGTTGAAAAAGCTAAAACAGTATATGAACAAGTAAATGGATGTGCTGCTTGTTTACCGTCTTGTCATAAATAGTTAAGTAATTTTTTTTAAATAAAATGTTCTCTACGTTTTGAGAAGTTATATTTCTTCCCATAGGATAGAGAAGTACATGTAATAATGTACAGTTCTTCTATTCTTATATACAAAAAAATCTCTTTTAATTTATTTTAACAATCTATTTTGAATATTAATTAATCTTTCTTGACATTTTTCTTTATTAGAATAAGTTGGAGAAAAATATCGATGTATAGTTTTAGATGCATCTAATATCAATAGATTTACATAAGGACAGATAAAAAATGACTAATGATTTATCATCTGTGATTGAAGCACTGAAGTATTTTCGTGCAATTCATATAATGGCTATGCTTCTTGTCGGTTTTGGTTTTCTCATGGTTTTTGTGAAACGATACGGTCGTTCGGCTATCACTGCTACATATTTACTTGTCTCTGTTTCCATTCCACTGTACTATCTTAAAAACAGTTTAGGAATTTTAGGTTCTGTTGATCCGGAGATAGATAGACTTATTTTAGCAGAATTTGGTGCCGCAAGTCTGCTCATTTGTGCCGGTGCGGTTCTTGGTCGGCTGAAGATGCATCAATATCTGCTGTTAAGTTTTCTCTTTGTTCCATGTTATGCTTTCAATGAATGGATTCTGCTGTCGAATGGATTTGGTTTGATAGCTAAAGGGAGTTTTATAGATACCGGTGGGTCAATAGTTATTCATGCCTTTGGAGCATTGTTTGGTATTGGTGCTGCCTATGCCATGACTACTGAAAAAGAATATCAAATACCTGTTGAGTCAGATAATACAAGTGACCGTTTTTCACTGCTTGGAAGCATGGTGCTTTGGGTTTTCTGGCCGTCTTTTTGTGCGGCTTTAGTAGCTGTCGAAGATATCCCGATGACAATCGTAAATGTCATTCTTGCTTTGTGCGGTTCAACAATAGCTACATACATAGCCTCATTAAAACTTAGAGGGAAAATTTCAATTGCCGATATCGCCAATGCCGCTCTTGCAGGAGGTGTGGCAATAGGTTCTACGTGTGATAAAGTTCCACCGACCTACGCATTTGCTATTGGAATAGTTGCAGGTATAGTATCAACATTTGGTTTTGCCGCTATACAAAGTAAATTTCAAGCAATCGGGAAAAAGATTGATACATGCGGTGTGCTGCATCTTCACGGTCTGCCGGGGTTGTTTGGCGGTCTTGTTGCTATGATTGCTGTTGACAGTATCAGCGGTGCTGCTCAAATCAAGGGTATTATTATTACAACTGTACTTGCAATTGTGTTCGGTCTTCTTGTTGGAAAAATTCTTGCTATATTCGGAAGAAGACAGGAACCATATATTGATTCCGAAGAATTTATCGTTGATTGATATATAATTCTTACAACAATGACAGAATAAGCTTTTCAAATTTCTCTCGTGGAATTTTTGATAATTCCATGAGAGATATGTTTTGTGATTTTGTAATCTGTTCGACTAATTTCAAACCGGCATAATATCCTGCTCTGAAATTCAATATATCTTCTTTATCATTGGCGTAAAACAGACCTAATCTGTTATCTGTTGAGTAAAAATTATTTTTTACAACTGTTCTAATTGTATCAAATTGTTTTTGGCAATCATTCATCCACTTTGTAAGTGTATCGATAGCAAGATATTCTCCCCACAACGCTTTTTCACCTGAAATTCCAAGAACTGTTTTTGAAAAATATGTAGCTAATCCTTCTGTAATAATTTGGCGACCTATATGTTTTTGCTGTTTTTCATTTTCAAAATAAAACTTGGGAGAATCAGTGTAATGCAAAGCATGGGCAATTTCATGCGTCATAAAAACTTCAGTGTCAATTTTATTCGTATACGTTTCAACCGGAATCCATACTATAAACTGATCTTGATACTTAAAGGCATGACCGTTTGTATTTCCCATACCGACAAATAGAATCATTGTTATAGAATTTATGTCTATGTTATTATTTGAGAATTTATTTTCTAGCTTTGGGAGAATAGAAAGTATCAAATCACGTGAAGATATAATATTTGATTCGAGAAAGATTTTTGTGTTATCTCTGTATGACCAAAATTGGTAGTAATGTTCAAAAAGTTCAGGACATGATTTTTCATAAGAGATGAAATCTTTCTGCTTACAAACATGATTAATATATACTTTTGTCAGATCGATTATTTTCATATACAAATAATATTCGTTGAATTTCTCAGAAGCAAGAGTAAACTTAATTCACTTATTGTTTCGAACTATATCAACTGTCAGATATGCACCGAAAATATAGAGTGGATTTATCTGTTCGTACTTAGGAAAATATACTGTGTTAACAGACACACGCCAAACTCGGTATGACATCATCGGAATCGGAGCTACAAACGATTTTCCGTGATTTACCGATTTTGTATTATATAAAGCAGTATTTATCCCAACTCGTAATTGATGCCATATACGAAACTGATATGCGATTGAAATATATTTGGCATCATTATTAAATGAGTCATTATATTTTCCTCCCTCAATAAAAAAACTGTTACCTTTTAAGGAACCAAAATCAGCACGAAACCCGATACCGTTGTTAACTTCATTTAACTTTATACGATTTCTAATATTGTTACCGGTGTGGTATGACAGACCGTAAATATTAATACCAAAAGAATCTGCATGAGAAATTTCACAGAATACCAATACTAAAACTAAAATAATGAGTAATTGATTTTTGTAATTCAAAAGTACCTCCTCAAAATATAACATCAAAGTCTTAAAATATAGACTCATAACTATATAAAATTATTAAATAGTAAGGCGTATTCCTACTTCAATGACCCGATTTTCCGGTATTTCGAAAAATGCAGAGGCATCATAAGCGTTTCTTGATAAAAAGGAAAAGAGATGTGCCCGCCACCTGCTCATACGCCGCTCCCCGTTTATAATGAGTTTTTCCCTGCCCAAAAAGAAACTACTTTCATGTAGAGGAACATCTAATCCCTCTCCTTTTGCCAAAGCAAGAATTTTTTCTACACTTGGCGATTCCATGTATCCGAAATACGCTGTAATCTGATGAAAACCGGCTCCAAGTTCTACAATTTTTAACTTATCAATATTAGGCACTCTCGGTATTTCCAATAATGAAAAATTGAGTAAAACAACATTAGAATGTAACGATTTAAAATGTTCTAAATTTTGAGTCAGTGCAATAGGGATATTTTTTGGACTGCCTGTCAAAAATACCGCATGTCCTTTTACTCGTTGTATCTTTTCGTCTATTATTCTTTCGTTAACTTTTTCAAACGGCATCAATAGTTCAGAAAGTTGTTCAGAAAGAATTTTACGTCCCAGTTTCCAAGTTGTCATAATAATCATTGCAATCGCTCCCAATACCAATGGGAACCAGGCACCATGAAAAATTTTACTGATATTAGCTGCCAAAAATGATATATCAACGACAAGAAACAAAAGCACCGGAATTCCTGCGGTAAGAATTCCCCAATCCCATATTTTTCTTGCTATAACATAAAAAAGAAAGGTTGCAATGAGCATCGTAGATGTTACCGCAACACCATACGCTGCTGCTAATTTACTTGATGATTGAAATCCAAGAACTAATGCCAATGTAGCAAACATCATTAACCAATTTATTGCCGGAACATAAATTTGACCAAAATGTCTTGTGGAAGTATGAATAATATTTAACCTTGGCAAATATCCCATTTGTATAGCTTGACGTGTTAAAGAATACACGCCGGTTATTACGGCTTGAGAGGCAATAATAGTCGCACAGGTTGCAAGAAGCAGCATTGGTATCATCAACCCCGAAGGAACCATCGCATAAAATGGGTGAAACACTTCAGACGGGTTAGACAGCAAGAGAGCTCCTTGTCCAAAATAATTCAGAACAAGCGAAGGTAAAACCAAAGTAAACCAAACTAAACGAATCGGTTTTTTCCCAAAATGTCCCAAGTCAGCATAGAGAGCTTCTGCTCCTGTGGCAACGAGAAACACAGCACCTAATACAGTATAACCATGAATTCCTGATTTTATCAAAAAGTTGATACCATACATAGGATTTAGAGCAGCAAATATATGTGGATAGGCAATAATTTGCCTGAGTCCAAGTATTGCAATTGTCAAAAACCAAAGAAGAATTACCGGTCCAAATAAAACACCTATTTTGGCTGTTCCTCTTTTTTGTAAAATAAATAATACCGCAAGAATAACCATTGTTACCGGAATAACAAGATTGTCAAATTTCGGAGCAATAACTTTTAATCCCTCAACAGCACTCAATACAGATATAGCCGGTGTAATCATACCATCTCCATACAGTAGACAAGCAGCAAAAATACCCATGCTAATCAGAAACATTCGTCTTTTGGTTCGTGATTTTGATTTATATTTTAATAATGCGGTTAAGGCAATCACTCCGCCTTCCCCTTTATTGTCTGCTTGAAATATATATATGAGATATTTAATAGAAACGATTATAACTAATGTCCAAAACATTAGTGACAGAATACCAAATACATTTTCTTGTGATAGATCGGAAGAGCACACGTCTGAACTCCAGTCACACTGATATATCTCGTATGCCGTCTTCTGCTTGAAAAAAAAAAAAACACAAGAAAAAAAACAATAATAAAAAACAGAAAAAATTAAAAAGTAAATAATCGAATCAATGTAGAGTAACTACAATCA